>DAOURU010000072.1 GCA_030627585.1 Bacillota bacterium | reverse complement strand
CCGCAACATAGTCAGCATTGATGTTATAGCTTTCCCCGTCTTTTCCCGCGCCGATGGGGGCAACCACCGGAATATAGCCTTCCCCTTTTACCTTCTCAATGATTTCGGGATTAACGCGGGTTATTTCTCCTACGTACCCTAAATCAACGGGCTCTTCCCCCGGGCCGCCGGACAAAACCTTCTTGCGGGCTTCGATGAGGTTCCCGTCCTTCCCGCAGAGACCGATTCCCTTTCCGCCCAATTTATGAATCAAGGCCACGATTTCCTTATTGATCCTGCCGGCCAAGACCATTTCCACAACGGCCATGGTTTCTTGATCAGTTACCCGCTGGCCGCGCACGAATTCCCATTTCTTCCCGAGCCGCCGGAGCATGGCATCAATCGCAGAGCCTCCCCCGTGCACGAGCACCGGATGAATGCCGACCAGCTTCAGCAAAATGCAGTCGGTAATCACCCCGTGCTTCAACTCGTCGCTCGTCATCGCCCGCCCCCCGTATTTAATGACAACGGTCTCACCGGCAAACCTTCTGATGTACGGCAGGGCCTCCACAAGAATCGAGGCCTTTTCCAGTGGAGTTAAAACCAACCTTCTTCCTCCCCTTCAGGTCCGGTAATAGGCATTGATCCGGACATAGTCGTAAGAGAGATCGCACCCCCAGGCCAGGCCCTCCGCCGCACCCTGGTTCAGGTCGAGTGTAATCACAACTTCCCTCGCTTCCAAAATGGCGCGGGCCTCTTCCTCGTCGAAATCCAAGCTTCTTCCCTGTGCTGCAACCTGCAGGCCGCCGATAAAAATATCAACCCGGTCCGGGTTAAAAGGCACTCCCGCGTAGCCGGCCGCGGCGACGATCCGGCCCCAGTTGGGATCCTCGCCGAAGACAGCGGCCTTCACCAGATTTGATCCCGCAACAGAACGGGCGATCAGGCACGCCTCCTCTTCCCGCTCCGCCCCTTTAACCCGGACTTCCAGAAACTTGGTCGCCCCCTCCCCATCCCGGGCGATCATCTTCGCCAGTTCCCTGCAGACCGCAAGCAGGGCCTCCCGGAACAGGAAATAATCCGGTTCTTCGCCGGTCAGGGGCTTATTCCCGGCCAGGCCGTTTGCCAGCAGGACGACCATGTCATTGGTGCTCGTATCCCCGTCTATAGTTACAGCATTAAAAGACCGCGCCCCGGCCCAGCGCAAAGCACCAGCCAGCGCCTCCGGCGCCACCGCCGCATCTGTGGTTATAAAAGAAAGCATTGTCGCGAGGTTTGGGTGAATCATCCCCGAGCCCTTGGCAATTCCCCCCAGGGTGGCCTCCTTCTCCCCAAGACGAAATTTCACGGCGTATTCCTTGGGGCAGGTATCTGTAGTCATGATCGCCTCGGCTGCGGCGCTTCCTCCCGCCCGCGAGAGGCTTGCAGCCGCCTCCCGGATCCCCTTTTCGATCTTCTCCATCGGGAGCGGAACTCCGATGACGCCGGTTGAAGCCACCACAACAAGGCCGGGGGGGATACCTAAAACCTCTCCCGTAAAAGACGCCATGCGCCGGGCATCGGCAATGCCCCCGGGGCCGGTACAGGCATTGGCGATCCCGCTGTTAACAACGATCGCCTGCGCAGCCCCTCCCGCCAAATTCTCCTTGCTCACCAAAACCGGAGCCGCTTTCACCTGGTTCTGGGTGTAAAGGGCTGCCGCGGCGGCCGGTACTCGAGAATAGACTAAAGCCAGGTCGCGCCTCCCCTTTTTGCGGATCTGGGCGCCAACTCCGGCGGCCTGAAATCCCTCCGGTGCCGTAACACCCCCGGGTAAAACCTCCCACCGTGTTGCCTCTCCTATCATCCCGGGTAAACCTCCTCATTGCATTAGGGATAAAGACCGGGAACGGCCAATCCCGCCGTTTCCGGGAAACCAAACATAAGGTTCATATTTTGAACCGCCTGCCCTGCAGCGCCCTTTACCAGGTTGTCGATCACCGAAACCACAATCACGCATCTCCCTTTTATCGTAAGGCCGAGGTAGCACCGGTTTGTGCCCTGCACCCATTTCGTCTCCGGCCATTCCCCCTCCTCGGTGATTTGCACAAAAGGCTCCCCCGCGTAAAATTCCCGGAAGACCTGGCGCAAAGAGGAAGCGTCGCAGGGCCGCAAGAGATTTGCGTAAACAGTGCTGAGGATTCCCCTCGTCATGGGGATCAAATGGGGAGTAAACGTAACATCTGCTTTTCCCCCCGCCAGGACGGAAGCATAGTAAGTAATCTCTGAAGTATGGCGGTGGGTTGCAACCGCATACGCCCGGACGTTTTCGTTGCATTCCGAAAAATGGCTCCCCAGCGCAAGCGTCCGCCCTGCCCCTGAAACTCCGGACTTCGCGTCGACAATCAGAGATTCCTGATCTACCAGGCCGTGTTTCATTAAAGGCGCCAGGGCGAGCAGCGCGCTGGTCGGGTAGCAGCCGGGATTGGCCACAAGGCGCGCCGCGCAAACGGCAGAGCGAAAAAGCTCGGGCAGGCCGTAAACAGCCTCGCGCAAGAGTTCGGGCGCCCCGTGCGGCATCTGGTACCATGCTTCGTAAAGGGATGCCTCCGGAAGCCGGAAGTCTGCAGCCAAATCGATAACGCGTTTTCCTTTGCCGAGGACCTCTTGGACAACCGGGGCCGAAAGCCCGTGCGGCAAGGCAACAAAAACAAGATCTGAAAATTCAATGAGGGCCGGAATTTCTTCCAGCTCCATAATTTCCAGATCGACATAACCCCTTAAATGAGGAAAAACCCGATCGAGTGAAGAACCGGGGAAATCCCGCGAAACGGCGGCCATTGCCGTCACCTCGGGATGCCGGCAGAG
Source organism: Bacillota bacterium (assembly GCA_030627585.1). Lineage (GTDB taxonomy): Bacteria > Bacillota > DSM-12270 > Thermacetogeniales > Thermacetogeniaceae > Ch130. Next base: position 3,350 of record DAOURU010000072.1, on the reverse strand, counting down.
AATGCGGAATAGCTCCTCTCCTACATACCCGGTTGCGCCCACAACTCCAACCTTAAATCCCATCGTTTCCTCTCCCTTTAACTGTTTTTATGATTATACATGTTAATGAATAAAAATACAACAATGTTTTTGATTTTTTGCCTGTCCCCACAAAAAAATAAGCGGCCGAACAGCCGGCCCGAGGATACTGAATATATTTCCAGATCTAATTCACGATCCCGATCTCCGCCCCGCACTGCGAACAGCACCTGCCCCGAAGCCCCATAATCCTAACGCGGTACCCTGAACGGTCGACAAGGAGGTTCCGGCACACCGGGCAGCGCGTCTCATTTTCTCCCAGCTCCCAGGCGTTCCCGATATAAACATATTTCAACTTTTGCAGCGCAATCTCCCGCGCCTTTTTTAAAGTCTTGAGCGGGGTGGGGGGGAGATCAAACTTATACCGGGGGTAGTAGCGGGAAAAGTGGAGCGGGATTGCCGGATCCAGCGAGGCGATCCAGTCCACAAGAGCCGCGATTTCCTCTTCTCCGTCGTTTTTCGTGGGAACAATCAAATTCGTGATCTCCACATGGCACCTGCTGTGGGCAGCCTCCACCGTGCGCAGGACGGGATCGAGCTTCCCGTGGCAGATCTCCCGGTAGAAATCTCCGGTGAAGGCTTTTACGTCGATATTCATGGCATCAACGCAGGGCAATAGCTCCCGCAGCGGCTCCTCCTGCACCGAACCGTTCGTCACCAGGACATTCTTCAAGCCTTTTTCCCGCGCCAGTTTTGCGACATCAAAAACATATTCGTACCAGACCATGGGTTCCGAATAGGTGTAGGCGATTCCGATGGAGCGGGAACGCTCCATTGCCCCTAAAGCAAGCTCCACCAGTTCGCGGGGGGAATATTCCCGCGTGAGGGGGTCGCCGTGGGCAATCTCCCAGTTCTGGCAAAAACCGCAGTGAAAATTGCAGCCGAAGGTTCCGACCGAAAAGATTTGGGCGCCCGGATAAAAATGATAAAGGGGTTTTTTCTCGATGGGATCCACGCCCCAGGCGGAAATGTGCCCGTAGTTCAAGGTATAAAGGACGCCCGCTTCGTTTTTCCGCGCCCCGCAAAATCCCAAGCCGCCCGGGCGGATGCGGCAGTTTTGAGGGCAAAGGTGGCACCAGACCCTTTCCCCGTCAAGTTTTTCGTAAAACCTTGCTTCCTGCATCTTCAACCCTCACTCGTAGCGAATGACTTCGAAGCGCGCCAGCTGCACAGGCTCCTCGGGGCGAATCCCGGCCTTCTGGCGGGCGATCCGGACCTGCTCCTCTACGGTGTCGATCCCTTCCAGCGCAGGAAGCAGGAGCCCCGTCCGGCCGCGGCTCCTGACAATTACGCCGTACCGCTTGGGATCCAGCTCTTCTTCAGATGCCACAGGCTCCGGGGGGGTGAGAACATCGACGGAAATTTTAAGTTCCGGCAGTTCTTCCGGTTCGACCGGCCAAAAACGGGGGTCCTGCACCCCGGCGCTGACAGCGTTATTGATGATCTCTGCCGCAACATTTTCCTGGCACGGCTCGATCGTCCCGATGCATCCCCGCAGCCGGCCGTGCTTTTTAAGGGAGACAAAAACACCCGCACGCTCCTCCATCCCCGCAGGGACAGACTCCGGCGCGGGGAGCAATTTCCCTGTCCGGAGGTAGTGCTCGAGGCTGGCGCGGGCAAGCCGAACATAAGGGGATTCCTGTCTTTCTTGTCGTCTTTCTTTGATGCGAAAGCCGGCAACCAGATAACCCACACCGAACGGCCCCTCATAGGAATAGACTTTACTCTCTACATCGTAATCCTGAAGGGCGCCCAAAAGCATGATCAGCGGCCTGAGCCCGCACTCTCCCGCCCGTTCCACCAGTTCTTCGGGGAGGTTGAGGATGCGTTCCACATCCATCTGTGCCAGGGCGTCCCGAATAGTTTCGTCAAAAACCCTCCCCTGCGGATCGTAGCCCGCCGGAGCGCCCGGTTTGAGGCGGTGGGAAAGGTCACCGCTGGCAATCAGGCCGACCCTGCGGGGACTGTCAGCAACCGCTTTATTCAAGGCGCGCCCGAACTGAAATAGCTTCTCGAAGGGCAAGAGGCTGATGCCGAAGGCAACCAGGCCGGCATCCACCCCGGCCTCCCGGAGGTAGTACAGGGGCACCATGATGCCGTGGTCAAGGCCGTTTGCCTGAAAACGAGCGAGGAGGCTCTCCTTCATCTCAATCACCTCAACACCCGCCTTCCCGGCCTCACCAGCAACGGCGCGCGCGAGTTCGAGATCGGCGGCGGCGCGGAAACTTACCTCCGGCGCCCCGAAGGCGGTAAAATCCCCTGCCAGCTCCTTGCCTCCTAAATACCCCAGGGCTTCCCGCAGGAAGCTTCCGTGCGGGCTGATAAAAACAAGGGTTTCGGGCCGGGCGGCGGCGGCGGCACGCGCCCACTCCTGCATTCCCTTTACGGTGCGGGTTACTTTGTCCAACTCGGACCCCCCTACCTCGGGGACAATGATCGGGGGGTGAGGGGCGAAACCTGCAAAAACAAGCATTTTGCTTCACCATCCTTATCCCGTCCTCAACGGGAAGTGTATCCAGTTTTTCTCTTGCTGCTTCCATTCTATCCCAAAAAGATCCCCAAATCAACTTCCCGCAGGCAAGGTACTCTTTTGAGGTATTCCCTAAGAATCATCTATATTTTATTTGTTGTGGCTTCTCGAATTACCATATCCAAATCCCCAGGAGCGTAAGATACTGCCCATTTCCACTTGCCGAATCCACCCTGGGCATTTACTGCTTCCACCCACTCGGCAAGGCTGGCATGCTTGGTTTTGGCTGCCGCATCTTCTTTCCCTTTTACCTCAAGAATCAGATACTCTCCATTTACCAGCCTGATGATAAAGTCCGGGTAATACTTCCGCACAACTCCCTGGTAATTATAAACAGTATTGAAACCTAAATGATCATTTTTAACAAATGATTTGACGGCAGGGTGTTTATCAATAATATAGGATTCTGTTGCCTCCCAGGTGCTGTCCACTACCACATGGCTGATATGGGATTTTTGCGTCCACTCGCACGGTTTGCTGGTATACCATGCTCTCATGTCGGCTGTGGAACGAATCGGGTTTTCACTGTCAAATACAGGGACGCGCTTTTCACAATTTTCAGCTTTTAGCGCATTCCAGATATGCTGAATGATTTTGTTCATATTCAGGATAATCAGCACCTTGCGCAGCTCTTCCGAAGCATTGAAGCGCTCGCTGGATATGATAATCCTGTCTGATTCGATAAATTCGCCCACAATCTTGATAAGCTGGGCAAGAAAAAATTCTCTGCTCCCTTTCCAGT
>DAOURU010000301.1 GCA_030627585.1 Bacillota bacterium | reverse complement strand
CAGGTTTGAGCACCTGCGAAACTGTCTGGGGTTTCGGTGCGACTGGAATGTTCAACCTTCCTCAGGTATAATTAAAAAAACGGCCGGTACCTATGACCCTGCTGTCTGCCACGGGCAGGCTTGTATCAAAGGAACACGTATTCCTGTGCACCAGATTATTAGTATGCTGGCAAACGGGGATACCATTGAGGAATTGTTAGGGGAATACCCTTCCCTTAAAAGGAAGATATTTTGGCTTGCCTTGAATATGCTGCTTTACTTGCGGAAGAACAAATTATCCCGTTTGAGGCTATGAATAAGCCATGAGGATTTATGAGGATTTATGTAGATGAAAATATTCCTACCTCGCCAAATTTATTGCGATGAAGCAGAGAAATCGCCTTATTCTTTTGACAGGCCGCCGATCTTTGTCTTACACCGCGGCGATTATAAACCGTCCGGATGCTTAGCTTTTGTAAAAATCTGACGTATAATGAATTAGAGGGCCAGAGAAATAAGGCACCGGGAAGGAAAGCGAGTATAATAAAGTTAGAAAGTTAAACTTTATTACTTGGAGTTGATGAAAATGCTTGTAGAATTAAAACAGAAATCGTGAAGAAAAACCGATCGGCCTGACGGAAGTTAAACAGCGCCTACCATCATACTCAAAACGAAGGTCTGGTATTGCGGGATTAATGCCCCCTCGTGCCCCCCAGATTTTCTAAATAAGTTTGCACCTGCCATTACTGCCTCTCCTGCCACGCCGCCGCCAGGCCGGTGCATTGCGCCCGGGGGACCCCCAGATTTTGCTTTTAAAAGATCTTGAGAGAGATTCCGTTTTCAGTACAGGCCGGAAAGACAACCGGGAAGACAAAAATTTGCGTGATTTTCGGCGGGGCAGTGACTTTTACTTTTTAAGGAAGGGCGCTGGGAATGGCCGACTGCTCCCACTCCCTCACGGGCCCCCTGGATGACTCGAGGATCTTTGAACTTATTGAAACCGCTGCTGGCCCTGGTGTAAACTGCAACCAGAAAGAATAAAGGAGCTTCCCGATGAACGAAAATCAGATCGACCACGACCGCCTGTTTAAAGAATTGCTGGAAACCTTTTTTGCCGAATTCATGGAACTTTTCTTTCCGGAAGCGAGCCGGGCCATTGACTTGACACAGCTCGAGTTTTTGCAACAGGAATTATTTACCGACGTAACGGCCGGGGAAAAACACAAAGTGGATATTTTGGTGGAGACCCGGCTTAAAGGAGAACCCGGCTTGATCCTGGTTCATATTGAGACACAATCGTACGTGCAAAGAAATTTTAACGAGCGGATGTTTGTCTACTTTAGCCGGCTGTACGAAAAATACCGGCGCAAAATATTACCCGTGGCCGTATTCAGCTACGACCAGGCAAGAGACGAACCGGACAGTTTCGAGCTGGTGTTCCCGTTTCTGGATGTTTTAAATTTCCGGTTTTACAAGCTGGAACTGAAGAAACTGAACTGGCGGGAATACCTGCAAAGTGACAACCCGGTGGCCGCCGCCCTTTTAAGCAAAATGGGCTTTCAGCCGGAAGAAAAAGTAAAAGTGAAAGTGGAATTCATGCGTATGCTGGCCCGGATGAAGCTGGACCCGGCCCGGATGGAACTGTTGGCCGGCTTTTTCGAGACCTACTTGAAACTGAACCGCAAGGAAGAAGAACAATATAACCGGGAACTGGGAAAACTGGATAGCAAGGAGGTTGACGTAATTATGCAGATAACCACCAGTTGGCATGAAAAAGGTCGTGCGGAAGGCAAAATCGAAGCCAAGCGCGAAGTTATATGCAAATACCTGTTCCGCAAGTTTGGGGATAAATCGTCTGACCTGCAACAAAAGGCCCAGCAGATAACCAGTCTGGAAGTGCTGGACTATGTCCTGGAGGGGCTTTT
>DAOURU010000033.1 GCA_030627585.1 Bacillota bacterium | reverse complement strand
TGATGAGGCCACCCTTTCTTCCCTCCCCGCGGTAAGGAGCTTAGACTGTTGGATTCAACATTAGTCACTATTGTTCCATTTGCTTCGCGAGGAAACCTGCTGCCGTTTCGGCCAGTTTAAGCTCGAGCTCACCCATCCGGACATTGGGCTCTTTAGAGCAGATGATCACAGCCCCGATCGGATCTCCCTCGGCAATAATCGGGGCTATCACTTCACTGGAAAATTTACACTGTTCTTCTTCCTCATCGGTCAGGCAGCCCTTGCAAAAGGGATGTTCCCCGGCCTTAGTGATGAGTACAGGCTTGCGCTCCTCCATGACGCGCTCCACCGCAGGACCGATAGGTTTGTTAAGGAACTCCTTTTTTGGGGCGCCTGCCACGGCGATAATAGTATCCTTATCAGCAATACATGCAATATGGCCAATCGCCTCATGCAGGGAGTCTGCGTATTCCTTTGCAAAATCCCCCAGTTCACCAATGGGTGAATACTTTTTGAGGATAACCTCTCCTTCCCGGTCTACAAAGATTTCGAGGGGATCACCCTCCCGAATCCGTAGGGTCCGGCGGATCTCTTTGGGTATTACCACGCGACCTAGATCATCAATGCGACGAACGATACCTGTTGCTTTCAAAAGTACCTATCCCCCCTTCATTCTAAGATAAATTTGCGCAGTGTTCTCACGAATAGTATATAACGGAAAGGGGGTAGTTATTCATTTTTTTCCATGCCCGAGTCAAAATTCAACCGTTCTTTAAAACAAAGCCGGGTCATGAGATGCGGTACATCATCCGGCCGTTCTTTTGAAGTCTCTCCAAAAAGCCGAGGAAAACTTCGTTCTTTTTCCGGGCAAGGAGTTCCTGGCGGAGGGCTTCACGCGCCTCTTCGTACTTTGCCTGAACAGGAGATTTTTTATCAAAAACAAAAAGCACATGATAGCCTAATTCGCTCTTGACCGGCTCCCGGCTGTAACTTCCCACCGGGATTTGGAAAGCCGCCGCCCGGAAATTTTCCGGGAGGCGGGGATCGTCCCGCGTGATGTAGCCCAAAACGCCTTTGTTGCGCGAAACCCCGGGATCAAGGGAAGATTGCGCCGCAAGCTCCTGAAAATCCGCCCCCTGGTCCAAAGCGCGGACCAGAGTGCGGGCCGCAGCCTCTGATTTCACAAGAATATGGCCGACTTTAACCTGTTCCGGGACTTTCAATTGATCCTTCCGGGCGAGAAAACTTTGTTTTATTTCCTTTTCCTCAACTGTCACGTTGCGGGTAATGTACCTTCGCAATTTCTCGATCATGATCATTTCTTCCACTTTTTCACGGTACTGCTCCCGGGTAAAACCCCATGCGTTCAAAATCCGCCGGAATTCCTCGGCCCCTCCGTTCCGCTTTTCATCTGCGGCAAGCCGGGCCTCCACTTCTGCCGGAGTTGCTTCAATTCCGGCCCGGACCGCCGCCTGGCGCAGCAGCGTCCGGTCAACCAGGTGCTGAAGGACCTCCTGTCTCACCTGCTCCTGCATGTGCTTAGCCTCCGGCGCCTGTAAATTGATTCCGTAAACGCGGGCGAGAAACTCTTCCGTGCGGGCGGTTTCATTTTCCCAATCCGCCCGGGAAATTTTCGTCCCATTCACCCGCAAGACCCAATCCCCCTGTTCCGACCACCAAAACCAGGCCGCCCCCAGAGCCAAAAGGACGGCCAGCAGCAGCAGCTGAGGGAGCAAAGAGCGCCCGCGTCCCGGCTTCAGCTCCTGTACTGACTGGGAAAACAGCTGCGGATGGGGTTCTTGCCTTGTTCCCGGTAAATTCAAGCCAAACCACTCCTTATCCGGCGGGGATGTCGTTTCCTTCCCAACCCGGCATGAACTTGATTACATGCAATAGCTTCGCTTCTCACGTTCATAATCCTGCCGCGGCCGCCTCAGATAAATTCCCCCATTTTTCGCCGCTGTCTCAAATCCCCGATCATCTCTCCGCGGCCTGGAACTGAAACCGGTTGGGGCAGGAGCACCCGGGTAAGCATTCCTAAAAGGCGCCGGGAGGAAAGCCCCTTTGTTTTGATGCGGACCTCGAGCTCCCCTACCGCGGAAAAACTAATTCTGTCCCCAAATACCGCGCTCCAGCGCGTGAGTTCTGCCCCTTTCGGGGCCGCCCCGCTTCCGAACCGCACCACCAGAGTATGATCCATCAACCGGACCTCCCTGATCATCAGTTCCCGGGCGCGGATGCGGAGGCGGGCTAAATCAAAAAGGTAAACAGCCGGCTCCGGGAAGGGGCCGAAACGGTCCCGCACCTCCTCTGCCAGCTCTTCTACGGTTTTTAAATCATCAGCCAGGGCCAGGCGCCGGTAAATTTCTATCTTCTGCCGGGCATCCCCTACGTAAGAATCCGGGAGGTGCGAGTCTGCGTAGATTTCCCAGACGGGCACCGGCGCCCCCGACTCCGGCGCCTCTTCTCCTTTGAGCTCCCGCACCGCTTCCTCCAGCATCTGATGATAAAGATCAAAGCCGACTGCGGCCATGTGGCCGTGCTGTTCGGGACCGAGCAGGTTTCCCGCACCCCGGATTTCCAGGTCTCTCAGGGCCAGCTTGAAACCCGATCCGAATTCCGTAAATTCCTGGAGGGCGCGCAGGCGCTTCTCCGCCTGCTCGGTTAGGACCTTGTCTCTTGCAAAGGTAAAATAGGCATATGCCAGGCGGTCAGACCGCCCGACCCGCCCCCGCAGCTGATAGAGCTGGGCAAGACCGAACTGGCCCGCCTGCTCTACGATTAATGTATTAACATTGGGGAGATCGAGCCCGTTTTCAATGATTGTGGTGCAAATCAGGCAGTCGAACTTCCGGTTCAGAAAATCCCACATCACCTCTTCCAGTTCATCTTCTTTCATCCGGCCGTGGGCAATCCGGAAGGAGGCTTCGGGCACCAGCCCCTGCAAGAAGGCGGCACACTTCTCAATGGTTTGGATCCGGTTGTGGAGATAAAAAACCTGGCCCCCGCGCTGAATCTCCCGCCGGATGGCGTCCCGAACCACCTCCGGGGCATACTCCAGGACGTAAGTTTGAACCGGAAGCCGGTCCTCCGGGGGAGTCTCGATCGTGCTCAGATCCCGGACCCCGGTTAAAGACATCTGCAGGGTGCGGGGGATGGGAGTCGCCGTAAGTGTTAAAACATCCAAACTGGTCCGAAGCATTTTGATTTTTTCTTTGTGGCTCACGCCGAAACGCTGTTCTTCGTCAACAATCAGAAGACCCAAATCTTTAAACACGACATCACCAGAAAGAAGCCTGTGGGTGCCGATAATGACATCAATCAGCCCCCGCTCCAGGTCGCGTACAATTGCTTTTTGCTCGCGGGGGGAACGGAACCGCGTGAGCATTTCAACGCGGAGCGGGTACCTTCCAAAGCGCTCTTTAAAAGTATAATAGTGCTGCTGGGCAAGGACGGTCGTGGGGACCAGCACCGCCACCTGTTTCCCGTCCTGAACGGCTTTAAAAGCGGCCCGAACTCCCACCTCGGTTTTTCCGAAACCCACATCTCCGCAAACCAGGCGGTCCATGGGGCGGGGTTTTTCCATGTCGGCCTTTACTTCAAGAATCACCCTCCTCTGGTCCGGGGTTTCTTCATAAGGAAAGGTCGCTTCGAATTCCTGCTGCCATACGGTATCAGGCGAAAAGGCGTAACCCCGCGCCGCCATCCGCCTGGCATAGAGCACCAGCAGATCCTGGGCGAGCTTGCGGACGCCTTTCTTTACCTTTTGCTTGAGGCGCGTCCAATCCGCTCCTCCGAGGCGGGAAAGGCGGGGGGGGCGCCCCTCGGGGCCGGTATACTTCTGAATCAAGGCTGCCTGCTCGACAGGAAGGTAAAGGCGGTCTTCTCCGGCGTAAACAACCTCTAAATAATCCTTGATCCTTCCCTCAACCTCCATCTTCTTAATCCCCAGATAGCGGCCGATACCGTGATGGGGGTGCACCACATAATCCCCCGCGGCGAGTTCGGGCAAAATACTTGCTCCCTTCCCGGCCAGCCTGGTGCGTCCCCGCATCCCTGTCCTGCGCCCGTAAAGCTCCCGAGCCGTAACTACGGCAAGCCGGCCGGGGAGTTCAAAACCGCGGCTCAAATTCCCAATCCCTACAATAAGACGCCCTTCCTCTAAACGCCCCGGCCAGTCAGGCTCAACAAGCGGGGCAAACTCATGGTCGCGCAGATCCCGTTCCAACTGGCGGAGGCGCGCCTCTGTCTGGGCGAGCAAAAGAACGGCTGTGCGCCTCCTCAGCCATTCCCTGACTTCCGGCACCAGCAGGTCGGGACGGGAGAAGAAAGGCTGCATTTCCTTAACGGTAACATTAAAGACCGCTTGCGGCTTCAGGGGACCGGGGCGGGAGAGAATTTGAGAAAAAGCCAGGACCGGAAATCCCGCACAGTCCTGAAACAGCTCTTCCCCGCGGAAATAATACTCCTGCCAGGGGGTAAAAGAACTGCCCTCCTGGAAGAAACGGCGGTAGTCGGATTCCAGTAAAGCAGCACGGGCGTTGCACTCATCCTGCACCCGCCCCGGCTCGTCCACAACTATTAAAGATCCCGGGGGAAGATACCCAAAGAGGGAGACCTGCTCAGGATAAAAATAGGGCTGGACGAGGTTCAAAGAGCCCCAGCCCTCTGCAGCCATTTCCAGGAAACGGTAGAAACGCTGGTCGAGCCGCATCAAGACGCTCTTGCTTCCCTTAAGCCGCTCCCGCCTTGCCTTATAGGCCTCCTTGATCCGTGCTTCGGCGGCTCCGGCACAGGCGCGATTATAAATAAATTCCCGCGCCGGCCAGATCGTCACTTCAGATAGAGAAAGGCGGGAACGCTGGCTTTCCGGATCTAATTCTTTCAGAGAGACAAGCTCGTCCCCCCAAAACTCGAGGCGCACCGGTGCTCCCTGAAAAGGATAGATGTCCAGGATATTTCCCCGCAGCGCAAACTGCCCCAGCCCTTCGGTGAGATCAACTCGTTCGTAGCCGGCGGAAACCAGCGAACCGGGCAGAGAGGCCAGGTCGTATTCGGCTCCGACCTTCAAGGAAAGAGCGGCTTGCTCCCAAATGAAGGAGGGAAGCAGTTTCGGCATCAGAGCCTCCGCAGGGGCGATCACAACCGGGGGTTTCTTTCTTGCGCTTAAAGCGGCCAGGACCCGGAGCCGGCCTGCGGCAGGTTCGCGGCTGGCGGCTATAACCTCGAAGGGAAGCACCTCCGCCGGGTCGAAAACCAGGACCTCCCGGCCGGGAAGGAAAGCCTCCAAATCCGCCTGCCAGGCGCCCGCTTGTTCAGGGCTCGGAACAACTACGAGGAGCGCGCCCCGTACTTCGAGCCCGGTAAAGAGGGCTGCGCTGAGCAGGGCCTTAAAAGCACCGCGGCCCCCGGAAAGAAGTACGGGAGACTGTCCCCGGGTAAAAGCCTTGAGCATTTCTTTAAATTCCGGCATTTGCTCGAGAAGATTCTGCATTTGGAGCTCTACGCACCCCCCGTAAATTCCCGACCGGGAAACAGGCTTTGCGGGGCCATACCAAAAAAGGTAGGTTTCATTCAAACCCAAACCCCCTGTAATCCCCCGCTTGTTTTTCTTTTTTATCCTAAAAACATTATATCACCGTTTCCCTGAGAATTATACTCCCCGGCCCGAAGTCCTACAGCGGATTAAAAAGTTTCCACCTGTTGAGCTCCTTTGCAATTCAGGCTCCCCCAAGGGAACCCTCTTTTGCTAAAATTCGTAATCTAAAATAACAAATGGAAACATCCAAAAAGAGTGAAGTGTTCAACATACAAAAAGAAACCGGAGGGGCTGCAATTGTTCACTGCCATCGCTGTTGTCAGGAACAATTTCATCAGAACCGGCCAGGCGAAAAAAGTTTTTGCACTGCTTGATTTTTCTGGAACCCTGCGCATGGTATCGCCCCGGGAGATTTTGATCAGTGAATCTCCGGTGTGCGGAAAAAAAGCGTTAAACCTATGTCAGTGTTACAGCGAGTCTGGGTGCCTCTATCTATACAGGGACGCTCAACGGCCTGATCGATCAGCCTGCGAGCCCCGGCCAGGCGCTCGCCCTTGACACCGGAAACGAGGATGTTACCTTCGATTTCTATTTGCCGGCAACTGCCGGAACAATAGTTGGCAACATCGATATCTCCGTGGATTTCGTCTTTGTTGCAACGGCATAACCCGGGGGCCTTCCGAAAAGGCCCCTTAATCTTAATTTAGAGGTGAAAGAAAATGAAAAAAGAGAAGATCGTGGCCATGATGCCTGTAAAGAACGAGTCCGGCTGGATTCTGGCCCTTGACGCCGATGAGATGTTCGAAGACAGAATCATTGATGAAGCAAAACTTTTAATCAACCAGACTGATTACGATGCCATTTATTTTCGGCTTTTCGACTTCTGGGGATCGCGGACCCACTACCGGACCGACAACGGCTGGAACCCCTGGCAGAGGTTTGCTCTTTTCCTGGTTCGCTCCAGGCCGGATCTGGACAGTACCTGGTTCCCGAGGGGTGTCCACTGCGGCCGCTTCCCTGTATCCTGTCAGGAGTTAATCCCTTATTTTTCCGACATCAGGGTTAAACACTTCGGGTGGGCGCGGGAAGAAGAGCATTACCGAAAGTATCTCTACTACCGGGAGAAGGACCTGAAGCTTTACGGGGAGGTCAGGCCCTTCACCCAGAGCATCCAGGCGCCCCGGGGGAAAATTCGGCTTGAGGAGTGGAAGGATACAAAGACCTTATATTTTTTGAAAGACGGAGAAGAGCGAAATGCGGACAATTTTATATTTACCCTGCTTTGATTATTTCAACCACAGGCAGAGGTCCCAGCATTTGCTGTGGGAACTCTCCAAGCTCGGGTTTCATGTCATCTACTGTAATGTGACAAAATACGCCCCGGATTTCATCCCGCTCAGTCCCACTTTTGCCTTATGCAACAACATCAATGCCAACAACATCAATGCCCTGGATTATAAAAAAGAATATATCATGTGGCTTACACACGGCCCCCACGCAGACTTGCTACCGCACTTCCGCTTGCAACTTGTTGTCAGTGATTTTGCTGATGCCTCGGTGGATGAATTTGCTGCTTACGCTGTTTACGATCAGAAAAAAATTGATGCCGCAGATATAGTCACTGCCGCCTCCGAAAAAATCTTTCAGTGGTTATCGAAAAAACACAGCAATTCCTACCTGATCAAAAATGGAGCAGACCTTGAACTTTTTCAAAAGAGTTTACCAAAAAAGGGCCGCTTGCCCGGCGGCCTTTCTGAAATAGGATTAAACAGGCCGATCATCGGATTCTGGGGCGCTCTTTCTTCCTGGATTGATTTTGCGCTCCTCTCCTACGCTGCCGACCTCCGCCAGGATTTCAACTTCGTGCTGGTAGGGGGATGCAATATGGCTGTCTCCCTCTTGCCTCGCAGAAAGAACATTCACTACCTGGGCCCCCGCGATTACGAAACGCTCCCCGCTTACGCCCGCTGCTTCGATGCAGCCATCCTCCCCTTTCAGGTAAAACCGGTCACGCTGGCAGCGGATCCGATCAAGGTCTATGAGTACCTGGCCTGCGGGCTTCCGGTAGTTTCTTCGAACCTGCCTCAATTGCAAGGTGTGGCCGATGTCAAGCCGGCCGGAGATTATGAGGAATTCGTGCGCTTCTTGGACTGGGCGGTTTACGACGGAAGAAGCGAAGACCAGATCCGGATGCGTCTTGACTATGCCAGCCGGAACACCTGGCAAAAAAGAGCCGGCACCCTCGCCGGGGTCCTGAGGGAGGCCGCAACGCGGAGGTGATAACGCTTTGAGAAGAAAACCGCCCTCTAAGGACGGTTTTCTGTCTTTGCTTCATTTGGGGGTCAGCGAATGCCTGTTGGCACAAACATATCAATGATACCGATAATAGCCGCCGCAATTAAGGCACCCAGAACGGTAACCCGCAACCCCGGGACCACGAACTGGATGAGGTAAAAGATTACCGCAGACACAATGAAACCTACGCCGCCCCGCGCGTAGGGAGAAATATTGCGTCCGAAGATGGACTCAATGGCATAGCCGATGACGGCAATCAAAATTGCGGCCAACAGAGCATACCAGAAGCCAAGCCGGGTAAAACCGGGTGTGATGTAGCTTACCACCATCAGCACGATTGCCGCCACGACAAACCTGATAATGTGGGCCAGCCAGCCTTCCCCTACAATGCGGGACCAACCGACGGCATTGCCTGCACGGTTGCCTCCTTCTTCTGCCATTTTTTCACCCCCTTCAAGTTAAACTTGCCTCCGCCCTGCCTTGAAACACCAGATTCGGAAAAGCAAAGGCGGTAAGCAATTTTAGTTTAACCAGAAAGAGGATCGCTCATACCTCATCTCACACGAGTTATTCAATCAGAAAGCCCGGTTTGACTAACCCCTGCGCTTGTTAAAGCGGTTCATGGCAGTTTCGATTCCTTCGGCGGCCCACGTCCGGGCGGCGGCCGCGGCCCGGCCGAGCACCTCTTCCAATAAATCCCGCTCCTCTCTCGTAAAGGGGCTTAAGGCGTACGCCGCCTGGTCCGCGCCCGGCTGAAGGCGGCCGATTCCGACACGG
>DAOURU010000273.1 GCA_030627585.1 Bacillota bacterium | reverse complement strand
GTTAAAGCATCCGCCTGCATGATCTGATAGGGGATGATAACCCTCAGCTCTCCTTGCGTTCCCCTCTCGATCTGATAAAAAACCGGTACAGGGTATTCCCCAAAAAGGAGCTCCACCCCGGCGGTACCCGGCGCCTCCGCGGGAAACCTCGTAACGATCCGCTCCAGTCCCGCTTCCTCAACGTCTATTTCTAGGGGTGTACGGACAACCGTAATCCCGGGTACGGTTACCACCAAACGCTGGGGATTCGCTTTCTCCTCCCACTGATAGGCAGTCTCTTTTTTCCCTGATAAAGCAACCACGAGCTTCCCCGCCTGCCGCTCCACTTGCACCTCGAGAGCAGCCGGCTCGTCCCGGCTGGGGGGCGGTGTTTGATGAGTCTGAACGAGCCATCCGGCAATCCACCCCGTTCGCCCCTGAAAACCCACCTGATACCAGTTATTGCTGCTGTACGCCTTTGCTTTCAGGATATCCCCTGCACGCACCTGCCCGAGGCGGGAGTAGTTCGTGCCCGGCCCCGAGCGGATGTTCACAACTTCTTCCATCACCTGCAGGGAAACCGAAACAGGAGTAACTTCCGGCTCCTCCGGAGCAGTTTCCAGTTCCTCACGCCCCCGGTTAATCATTACAGCCGCTTCCGCCCGCGTGATAAAGCAGGTCGGGCGGAAGGTTCCGTCCGGATAACCGGTCATTATTTCCTTTGCGACCAGCGCAAACACCGCAGAGCGCGCCCAGTTTCCGATCTTTCCGGCATCGGCAAAATTAACATTCCCATTTCCTTCTAACTTCAGGAGCCTTGCCAGCAGGCAGGCCGCCTCCTGGCGGTTGACAGCCTTTTGGGGCCGGAAGTTTCCGTCCGGGTAGCCGTTAATGTAGCCGGATGCCAGAGCCGCATCCACCTGCCGCGCAAACCAGTCCCCAGGCTCGACGTCCTTAAAGACTACGCGCGGCTTTTGGGGTGATTTGATCTGAAAAGCGGCGTTCGCCAAGGCAACAAACTCGGCACGCGTCACGGCGCGGTCAGGCTTAAATGTTCCATCAGGATAGCCTTTCAAATAACCCTGCGCAACCGCTTTCTGGATCTCCCCGGCAGCCCAGTGCCCGCGCAGATCGGGGAAATCACCGGCAGAAGCGGGAGAACCAAAAGAAAAGGCGCTCCCCAAAACTGCAATTCCCAGCAATAAAATAAAAAGGGCCGCAGGTGTCAAGAATTTTCTTTCCACCGCGAGACCCTGATCATGTCCTTTTTTTCGTTTTTTCGACACGAATTTTCCCATCTAAAACCACCCTTGTCTGTTGCTGGCACTTTTAATAAGTGGTGAATTCGACACCATTTGCCATCTTTCCTGCTAAAAACAAGGATGGTAAAAATTATTCAAAGTTTATAAATTTTTGACAAAGGTCAGGTTGCGGAGCAGCGGCTCATCAATTGGAATGTGGCCGGCGAGGGTTTCACGAAGCTGCCCGTCCACCAGGATTTTTACCCTTTCCACCGTTGGGAATTCTGTCAGGGTATTTACAAGAGTATAAACGGCAAGGGCCTCGGCCTTTGGATCCTGCCCGGGTATTTTCGTAACTGCCTGATTCAGATCAACGATACACACTCCGTCGGGCCGGATGTTAAGATCCTGCACCCCGGTCCCTGCCGGAAGGCTCGGCATCAGATCTCCGCTGAGGGGCCCCCGGCAGAGAGCTTCCAGCGCAGCCCTTGCAATACCGGGAACCTTGACGATCTCCCGGCTTTCCGGAACAAGGTAACGGCCCTCCTGGTCTTTAAAATAGAGGGTTACCTCTGTTTTTTCCTGCTCTTCCGGAACTGGACTGACATCCTCGGAAAGGAAATCCGGCAAGTCCTCCGATTGCACCGGGGCGCGGCCCTGTTTAAACCCCTGCAGCCTCTCTGCCAGATCACATCCCCCGGTAACGAGCAGCGCAAAAATCAGCCCTGCGAGCACCGCAAGACGCAGGCGCAGCTTGCGACTCTGCTTTTCCTCCTTTCTCAGACGCTCAAAATCCCACACGCACATAAACCCTCCTTCCTTTAAATGGTTGTTCTTCCTGGATCACCCTATGCCGGTCAGGAGGGTTTTATGCATGAAATTTTCTTCAAGCAGAAGGAAGCTCGACCCGGCCGTAAGCAGGCTTGGGAAACCGGAGGGTAAAGGTCGTCCCCTCCTCCTCATTGCTCTCTACCTGGATCGTCCCACGGTTCTTTTCCACGAGATTTTTTACAATATAAAGACCGAACCC
>DAOURU010000018.1 GCA_030627585.1 Bacillota bacterium | reverse complement strand
GATAAGTAAGCACGACAATTTGCCCGCAGCAAGAGGGGTCTGTCAAAATCTTCTGGTATCCGGTCATCCCTGTGTTAAAAACAACTTCTCCGAACTGCCTTCCTTCGCTTCCAAAGGCGCTTCCCTGGAGAACTGTACCATCTTCTAAAGCCAGATAAGCAATCATGCTTAATCTCCTTTCTCTCCCGCTCCAGTCCTCTCCGCATAAATAGCTTCTCCGCTGACAATTATAAGCACGGGCCAGCCTTGCAGTTCCCAACCGTCAAAGGGAGAATTTTTACCCAGCGAAACAAAGTCTTTTACTCGAACCGGAAGTTTTAGATGAGGATCAATAACCGTAAGGTGGGCCTGTTTCCCGACCTCGATTACACGTTCCGGCAATCCTAGAATTCGGGCAGGGTTAAAAGCCATTTTTTGCACCAGTTCGACCGGGCTCAAAACCCCTCTTGTTACCAGATATTCCCACATCAGGGGAACTGCCGTCTCAAGACCCGAAATCCCGAAGGGTGCGTAGTTGAACTCGACCTCTTTTTCTTCCGCGGTATGGGGTGCATGGTCGGTAGCAATAACATCAATCGTCCCGTCTCGGAGGCCTGCACATAAAGCTTCTATATCGTGTTTTGTGCGCAGGGGCGGGTTTACCTTGGTGTTCGTATCAAACGTCTGAACTGCTGCATCGGTAAGGCAAAGGTGGTGGGGAGCGACTTCAGCGGTTACCCGGACACCGCGGCTTTTGGCTTCTCTAATGAGTTGAACCGAACCCGCACTGCTCACATGAGCAATATGAAGACGTGCTCCCGTCATTTCCGCTAAAATCAAATCACGGGCAACATGAACTTCTTCCGCGGCTCGAGGAATCCCCCGTAATCCCAGCAGCGTCGACATAAAACCTTCATGCATCACGCCGTTTCCGCTTAAATTCCGATCCTCGCAATGGCTGATCACCAGAAGGTCAAATATGCGGCTGTACTCAAGCACCCGCCTCATAACTTCACTGCTCATGATCGAATTTCCGTCATCAGAAAGAGCAATGGCACCGGCTTCCGCCAGATCGCCGATTTCTGCCAGTTCCTCCCCTTTCCGCTCTTTGGTGGCGCAGCCGACAGGATAAACCGGAACAGGGGCAGTCTCAACCTGCCTTTTCATAAACTCAATTACCGCACGGCTATCGGCCGGAGGCTTTGTGTTTCCCATGCACACAACTGCAGTAAAACCGCCCCGGCCTGCCGCCCGAGTTCCTGTCAGAATGGTTTCTTTGAACTCCTCACCGGGCTCGCGCAGGTGGCAGTGCATATCGACAAAACCAGGGCAAACCAGACGCTCATCTATGGAAATTATTTCTGCATCCGGGGCCTCGATTTGCGGAGCGAGGGCCGCAATTTTCCCTTCTTCTACCAGAACATCGAGCCGTAAGACTCTCTCCTTTAACGGGTCAACCACAGATCCTCCTTTAAGAAGCAATTTCATTAACCTCACCCCCGCTCATCAGGAGATAAAGAAGCGCCATTCTCACCGCAACCCCGTTAGTAACCTGTTCGTTGATCGCGGCATGAGGGCCGTCCTGGACCTCGGGACTGATTTCGATGCCGCGGTTTACGGGGCCCGGGTGGAGCACGAGGACGTCAGGCTTTGCATAACGGAGCTTTTTCTCGTCAAGCCCAAACAGCCTGGTATATTCCCGAATGCTCGGGAACAGCCCTTTTTGCTGGCGCTCTAGTTGAATCCGCAAAACATTAATGACATCTACGTCTTCTAGTCCCTCTTCGCACCTGTAAAAAACCTTTACCCCCAGATCTTGAATAAAGGGCGGCATCAGGGTGGGAGGCCCCACCACCCGGACCTCGGCCCCCAATTTGGTGAGCCCCCAGATATTGGAGCGGGCAACCCTGCTGTGAGTGATATCGCCCAAAATTGCCACTTTGAGTCCGGCGAAGCGCCCCTTCTTTTCTTTAATCGTGAACATATCAAGGAGCGCCTGTGTGGGATGCTCGTGAGCGCCATCTCCTGCGTTAATGACCCTGGCATTTACCGTCCGGGCCAAAAAATGAGGAGCGCCGGATACAGAATGCCTGATAATGATCACGTCCGCTCCCATAACCTCGATGGTTTTTGCGGTATCCCTTAAACTCTCGCCTTTCTGGACGCTGCTCGCCGCCACTGAGATGCTCGCCGTATCGGCGCTGAGATACTTGGCTGCCAGTTCAAATGAAGTGCGCGTCCGGGTGCTTGGTTCGTAGAAAAGCGTAATTACCGAACGCCCGCGTAAAGTAGGGACTTTTTTAATCTCGCGGGCTAAAATTTCTTTCATGGGTTCTGCGGTATCAAGGATCAGGTTTATTTCCTCAGCGCTCAAATCCTGAAGGCCCAGCACATCTTTCCGCTTGAGCTTCACAACCCTTCCCCCTTCTCCTTTATTTCCATAAAAAAACCTCCTTGTCATCCCCCTGCGCGGCCAGACAAAGAGGTTTTCCTTCTTTGTGCGAACCCCTTTTCCAGCCTCTCAGGACTAGTTTTAAAAGGGTGAACAGGCTGTTTTAAACAATTGGCTCATCAATCACCACTTTATCAATTCTGTCAACCTCCTGGAGGTAAACGGAGATTATTTCTCTTCGTGAAGTTGGTACATTTTTGCCTACAAAATCTGCTCTGATCGGCAACTCACGGTGCCCCCGGTCAACTAAAACCGCCAACTGAATCAACTGGGGTCGACCTAAATCCATTAAGGCATCTAAGGCGGCACGCACCGTTCTTCCTGTATACAAAACATCGTCTACGAGAACTACTTTCTTATCGGTGATACTGAAAGGCACTTCTGTTTTGCGGAGCACCGGGTGATATCCGAGCTTGCTTAAATCATCCCGGTATAACGTAATATCAAGCATCCCCAACGGAACTGCGGTGCCTTCGATTTCTTTAATCTTTGCTGCAATTCGCTGTGCGAGCGGAACTCCCCGGCGTCTGATGCCTATCAAGACAAGGTCTTGCGTCCCTTTATTCTTTTCCAGAATTTCATGGGAGATCCTTGTCAAAGCCCGCCGGATACCCTCGGCATCCATAATCTGGGCTTTCTCCTGCAAGGGCACTGTTCTCCCTCCTCGCAAAAAACCTGCTTGACAAGGTTCCTTGCCCGCAGGTTGATGTCTTGAAGCAGAATTATCGCGCTTTTAAATATTTCTTCCTTGTCAGCCTCGCGGGGCTGACCTTAAAGGAACCTCTTTAAGAGTATAACATCTTTTAAATCGGTGTCAACCCTTTTTTGCTATGATATTAGGTTAGGTCGGTATCAGATTGGCATATAAATGTCGACATTTATCGCAACCGGTGCAGTGTATCACGCGGTTTCCGAAAACTTGCTGAATTGTCTGAACTGACTCACAGTGCCAGATCCGGTCGGGAACATGAAATGTTATCTTTTGAGGCACCAGAGTAATTAAAATGCTCAGTAAAAAATCTTCGTAACTGAATTCCCCGTTATTAACAGTTAAGGATGGAGAACTGAGAACCTCTTTGCGTATAATGTTTCCTTTTTGATCGAAAAGGTAGAAGGTGCCCGCCGAGTTAATGAAAACATGAACTTTTTGAATTTTTGGTTCCTGTATTTCTACAAAATAGCGGAGCAGGCGAATAAATTCAAAGTAATCTTTCGCGGCTACGAGTTCCTGACCCGCCCGTTGCACCATTCTTCGAAGTTGGCTCCAGTAATCTTTTAAACGAAAATTTGCATATCCTTCGATGAGTAAAATCTGTTGGTCAGCCAAATAATCATAAAGGTTTTGTAAAATCTTGTTCCTTCGAATAACTCTAAGTTTCTTAAGGGTTTCTCCGGCCCGGTTTGCTATTTCTTCACGCTCGCGGGGAAGCCAGTACCTGTAATATTTGTCAATGTAATTTTTCACATAAATGATTTCTACATGATTTACAAAAAGATCTGAAATTGCCTTCGCTATCGCGAAACGGCAGGCAATTCTTTTTTTCCCGTATTTTTTGCCAGGTATAACCTGGAGCACGAAAAATGTCCACAGATCCCTTTCTTCTTCTTTCCACTCAATAGCTAATCCTTCGCCTGTTAAAAAATTTAATTCTGCCTTGAGCCTTTCACGCACTTCACTTCTATATAAAGCAGTTCCGATCGCGATATCAGAAACCACATCTTTCACCCCTTCCGCCGGATTTAATACATGATATGTTATTATACGGAAGGGGTTTTCTCCTTATACGATAAAATTGGAGAAGGAGAAATCAGCAATTTCAGTTATTCATCCAGCACCTCGTCAATAAATACAGTCAGTTCTTTAAGCAGGTCTACTTCTGGAAATTCCTCTTGATGCAGGTTGCCTGTGGAATCGCAAAGAACCTTGATTACCGGGCGGGTGGGATAATTCTTGGGGATCCGAATCACAACCCCCTTTTCTCCAGTATTTAAACGAACCGTGCTTCCCAGAGGATAAACGGCGATATTCGTTGAAAATAGTTTTGCAACTTCAGGGTCAAAGGCGTGTCCTGCCTGTGCAATAATGAACTCTATGGTTTGATAAGGGAAGAGGCGCCTCCCTTGAAGCCCGCTTACCAAAAGATCGTATGTGTTGGCTACGGCAGCAATCCGGGCATACTCGTGGATTTCCTCCCCTTTCAGCCCGCGCGGGTACCCGCTTCCGTCAAAACACTCGTGATGCTGAAAAGCCACATGCGCCGAAAGCAGGCTTAAGTCATTTTCTTTTCGGAGCAGCTCGAATCCGTAGATGGTATGATTTTTCATTTCCTCTGCTTCGGGCCCTGCAAGGGGTTCGCACGTATTCAGGATGCGTGCCGGCATTCTGCTTTTCCCGATATCATGCAGGAGAGCACCTGCACCTAAATCAAAGAGCTGGTTCTTGTTATATTTCATGGCAATTCCGGTTAAAAGAGCGTAAATTGCAACATTTACCGAATGGTGAAAAAGAAGTTCTCCGGCAATCCTAATTTCAGAAAGATGAGCCAGGGTCTCGCGGTTCAATAAAACCTCATCCATAATTGCCATTACTGATTGCTTAATTTCGCGAGCATTCAAACCGACACCAAATCTAATGTTGGCGACAGCTTGACGCACAACTTCCGCTGCTTGAAGTCTTGTCTCTTCGTTGACAATTTCGTTGATCTCTAAATCCCCAATGCGCTCATCGTAGATGTAAACATGGGTAATGCCGAATTCGGCAAGCCGCTTGATATAACTTTCCTTTAATTCAATTTCTTTATCAAGCAGTACCCGCCTTCCCCGGGCATAGATGGGCCTGGCCAACCGCATTCCAATTTGCAGTTTTTCGACTGGTATTCTCCGCATGCTTCCGCCACCTGCTCAGGTACTCATCCTGATAATGCCAACCCCATTATACCAAAAAGTCCTAAATTGTACAGTCCCAAGATGGAAATTTAAAAAAACGCCCCTTGAAAAAGAAAAAGCACTTTGAAAACCTAAGGCGCAGCTTCTCAAAACAATGGTGGGCACCCTATTCGGCACCCTCCCTTTCGCTGTCTATGATGTCAATACGGTTCAGGATCAGGTCCGCATACTTGTCTTCTTTACTACTAACCGTTCTGATCGTCCTAATCGGAGCACGTCCATCGAAAGTAAACTTAAGCAACGGGCTTGAATCAACTCACGCAAACCAGATCTAACTGAGTCTCTCCCATCCTGTTTTCTCTTTATGAGATCTGCTACCCTGATTTCCCACCCGTCGGGTTTTGCGAGCAAATAAGCTAAGATCGCAGTAGCTTTCCAGCTTAAACGATCATCTTCTTCCAGAAAATGTTTGTCAAGAACTACGTACCGCTCTCGCTTTTCTACACGAATGATTGTGTTATCGTTTTTCATTTATCCTCACCTCTATAAAAAAAGCCCGGCCACCGTTATGCCAACCGGGCCAAACAGAAAAACAGGAGGTGAACGAACTGTCATAAAAAAGAAAAAACCCGGATTACTTCCGGGCTTGAATGCTCTATAAAAACAGCAAGCTCATCGCCTGCAATTTGTTTTCCAATTCATGTTATTCATCTAAGTTTTCATCTAAATTCTTAGAGGTCTTACCGGATTTTTCGGAGGTCTTACCGGATTTTTCGGGATTCTTAGGGATTTTATTTATCGGCCTGAGCCTTTGGTATTATAGGCTGTAAGCCTTGTCCTGCAAGCACTTCACAAAAATAAAATGGTGGGCGCGGCAGGGATTGAACCTGCGGCCCCCTCCGCGTCAAGGAGGTGCTCTCCCACTGAGCTACGCGCCCACGCAAATTGAGAATTTAATTTATGTAAGCTCTACTTATGTTATTACTAATTATAAACCAAAAAGGGCAACTGGTCAAGAATAATTCGCCTCGAGCTTTTTGCGCTGTAAGCATTTTTTAACTTTGGTGTCAACAGCAAACACCAAACACCGCTGTTTTTAAGCAAAAGTGCAGCACTTTCAATCCAATATTTAACAATATCTCTCTAAAAAGGGCATACTTCCCCTTGGTGCATCCATTAGTTTTTTTGTTTTTTTCAAGAGTACCCGGTATCAGGCCGAGCTTGGGCTTCGGTAAAACGGGGTTCCCCCGCTAGCCATGTACTCCGCGCCGCCGCCACCCATCATTTCAAACCCGTAATAATCAAATCCTCCTCGCGTTTTAAGAGTTCGCCGCTCCGGGCATCAATCATCAAGTGCTGCTATAACTATGGTTACTTAGGAAAGCAATGGCTTCGGTGAAAGCGGGAGGAAGTGGAGCTTCGAAGGAAAGAAATTCCCCCGTGCGGGGATGAGTAAAAGAAAGGCGGTACGCGTGGAGGGCCTGGCCCGGCAAATTCAGCAGGTTGCGCCGGAATCCATAGACCGGATCGCCGGCAACAGGATACCCTGCGTAGGCTAAATGAACCCGGATCTGGTGCGTCCGTCCCGTTTCCAATTCGACCTCGAGAAGTGTATAACCGGGGAACCGCTTTTTTACTCGATAAAAGGTCCGCGCTTCCTTACCATGGGGAACTACGGCAATTTTTTTGCGATTTTTCGGATCTCTCCCTAAAGGGGCGTCGATCAAACCCTCTTCTTCTTTTGCTTCTCCATGCACTAAAGCGAGATATTTTCGCTTGATCTTGCGAGCCTTAAGCTGCGCAGCCAGGCGCTGGTGAGCAAGATCGGTTTTGCTCACCAAAAGCAAGCCGGAGGTATCTTTATCCAGGCGGTGGACAATGCCCGGCCGCAGGTATCCCCCGATACCCGGTAAATTGGGACAATGATTAAGCAAAGCATTTACCAGGGTGCCTCCCTGGTGCCCCGGTGCAGGGTGAACAACGAGGCCGGGCGGTTTATTTACCACCAGCAGATCCTCGTCTTCATAAACAATATCTAATGGAATAGGCTCCGGGCAGAGAGTGATTTCTTTGGGAGGGGGGACGTTCATTTCAATCTGATCGCCGGGGCGCACCCGGTAGCTTGAGCGCATCCGGCGAGAATTAACAAGCACATAGCCCTTTTCAATTAAGCGCTGCACCTGGCTCCGGCTCAAAAAAGGAGCCTGCCTGCTCAGAAAATGATCCAATCTTCCCCTATCTGCTTCTGGAGGTACTTCAAAATGGTAAATTTCCTGGCTCAATTTACTTCACCATTCCCTTTTAGTACCTCGAGAACTGGCTAACATCACAAAGAGAGAAACTGCCCCGACAAAAATAAAAATGTCAGCGGGATTAAAAACAGGCCAAATCCGAAAATCCAGAAAATCAATTACATATCCGGTGCGCAGCCGGTCTACTAAATTCCCCAGAATACCCGCGGTAAGGAATGCCAAGCTCCAGATTGCTCTTTTCTCTCGCTTCGCATAATAAAAAATGGCTACAGCTAGTAAACAGATGGCGAGAATGCTTAAACCAATAAAAAGCTGGGTTTGATAGGCCATAATTCCAAAAGCCCCCCCTGGGTTTTCAATATAAGTAAGGTGAAAAATATTAGGTAAAACTTGAATAGATTGACCAGGCTGAAGATAACGGACAATAAAAAACTTCCCCAACTGGTCTGCGGCGAAAGCTGTTAATGCAACCACGGTAAAAAGAAGCAAGCAACTGCCCCCTTTACTGGTTCAAGAAGGTTCTGATCGGCTGAGGGCTTTACTAAATGCCGAGAAAGCCTCTTCATCAAAGAGAGCAAAAACTACCTCTTCAAGAGATGAAGGATTGTTTTTTAGGAAATCGACGACTGTTTTAAGCATCAACTCGCCTGCAAGCTCAAGCGGAAAACCCCCCACTCCCGTACCTAAAGCAGGGAAGGCGATGCTCTTCAATCCCAGTTCCCGGGCACGGCGCAGGCTGTTTTCGGTAGCCTTCACGATTTTTCCTGCATCAGTAGCCAGGTCCTGCCCCATAACGGCGGCATGAATGCAGTACTGCGCCTTTAATTTTCCGGCCCCGGTAGCAACGGCTTCCCCTACCGGAATAGGTCCCTTTTCCATCGCTTCTTTTTCAATTTCAGGTCCGCCTTTTCTCTTAATTGCGCCGGCCACACCGCTCCCCATCCACAAATGGTTATTGGCCGCATTCACAAGCGCATCCACAGCAAGCTCGGTAAGATCTCCCTGCCAAAGGCGGATTAAAGTGTTATTGATTCTTTTTTCCGCAACCCCCAAGCTAATCCCTCCCTGATTAAATATCTTCTTGAGCAAGACTTTCTAAAAGATCGTGAGGCCCTTCTATCAGGGCGCGATAGGCTTTTTCCATCCGCAACGCCATCTTTTCGGCGGAAAGGCAGGAAGCCCTTACCCGCGCCGCTTCTCCCATTTTTTTTCTCAACGAAGCCTTTTCGAGCAAAAGGATTATTTTTGCGGCAAATTCTTCTTCATTCCCGTCACAAAGAAAACCAGCGACCCCATCTCGGACCATCGCCAGCGAACCAAAAGCCGCCCTTGCTACAACAGGCAGACCGGCGGCCATTGCTTCGAGCAGCACAAGGCCTTGCGTTTCGGTAAGCGAAGGAAAAACAAAAAGATCCGCACTTTGGTAGGCTCCTGCTACTACATCCGGCGGGAGAAGACCGGTAAAAACAACCTTTGAGCCAATTCCCAACTCCTCAGTATAGGCTTCCAGGGCCTCTTTTTCGGGTCCGCTTCCTACCAAGACCAGGGTGACGGCTTGATGTTTTTGAAGCACCAGCCTGAAAACCCGGAACAGAAAATCAAGGTTCTTTTCTTTTCCGATTCTCCCGACAAAAAGAAGGATTTTCTCTTCCCGCGGGATTCCGAAATTTTCATAAAGGAAACAGGGGTCTCCGGCGCGGAACTGTTCGGGGTAAATGCCGGTTGGAATAGGTACAATCGGACGCCTGACACCATACTTTTCTAAGAGGTTTTTGATCACTCCGGTCGGTGTAATTACCAGATCGCAGCGGTTGCAAAAACCCCGCGCCATGTGAATGACAACATGACGTGCAAGACCCCGCGCGAAAGGGAAATAATGAATGTACTGGTCGTACAGGGTATGATAAGTAAAAACGAGAGGAACCCCCAACCGCCGGGCAAACGACGCACCCAAACGCCCGATCACAAAAGGGGAATGAACGTGGATAATCTCCAAACCCCTACTCTTTACAAACTGTTTAGCCTGCCAGGAAAGGGGCAGCGCAATATAAAACTCCGGGTGAAAAGGGGTGCGAAACGAAGGAAAGCGAAAAATTCCGTGCTCTTGCCGCGTGCCCGGATAACGAGGAGCAAAAATATAAATTTCGTGACCCCGGCGTATGAGCTCCCGGGAAAAAGTTTCAATCGAGCGGACCACTCCACTTACATAGGGTTTGTAACTGTCTGTAAAGATCCCGATTTTCATTCCGCAGGTCTTCCTTGTTTTTCGAATCCCCTAAACAGGCCCTCCGGGCCTTTCTTCATCATCTCGCCCCCGAAAATCCTGGTAAAATGCCCCTTCACGATCCCGCCAGTACGGAATCGAATCTATATCTTCGACAGCTCCTCGTTTCTCTTCCGCTTGTGCAGGGGGATTGCCCAGCTCCCCGTGGACAACGTCGGAGGATGTTCCGTAACGGGCTACCTCCTGCCAGGCGTCTTCACCGTCATACATAATCCTGTCTTCGATGTTTTCGTCTAAAAGAAAGCGGTGTTCGGGAAAGCCTCCATAAGGCGGCATGACAACAGCTTCTTCAACAGGCTTTCGCTTTCCTTTATCCAATTCTTCCCTTTTCTGCCGGCACCGGAAACAAAGCGTAGTTGCAGGAACTACTTCCAACCTGGCGGCAGGAATGCCATGCCCACAGTTCTCGCAAATACCGTATGTTCTCTTTTCAATCTTCCTAAGGGCCTCCTCGATTTTACCCAGCTGAACGCGGGCCAAATCACGCAATCCGACGTCTTTGCTCCGCTCAAAAGTTTCCGTTCCAATATCCCCCGGGTGGTTGTCATACATAGAAAGTTCCTGAAGGGTATCACGTAAACCTCCCAGGTGTTCTGCCTCCTCCAATTGGGAAAGGCGGGCAAGAATCTCTTCTCGCTCGAAGTTCAAGCGCCGGCGGTAATAATTCAGTTTATCCTGTTCCAAATTTTAATCCTCCGTTTCAGGTAATTGCCTGCTAGTTCTTGAATTAATCAATTACATGGATAATCTCTTCCAGCGAGCGCCGGGCTGGAACAGGAGGCACTTCGGCAGGATATCCTAAAGGAATCATGGCGACGGGTCTCAAGTCCGGCCCCAATCCCAACACACGGCGGGCGCCCTCTT
>DAOURU010000186.1 GCA_030627585.1 Bacillota bacterium | reverse complement strand
TTCTTTCTTTTGTGCTCGGTGGAGACGGAACGGGAGGAGATTTCCTGCAATTGCCTGCAGGCGGATCGCGCTTTCCCGCCTCCGCTGACACTGTTGCGAATCAGCTTCATACCATCCACATGCGTGGAAATGAAGTTTTTAAATTTGCGGTACGGGCAATGCCGGAAGCTGCTTTAGAAAGCCTGGCCCGGGCCGGGGTTAAGATTGATGAGGTAGATCTTTTAATTCCCCATCAGGCAAATTTGCGGATTATTGAAGCAGCTCGAAAAAGAATAGGGCTCCCTCCTGAGAAGGTTTTTGTAAATTTAGAGAAATACGGTAATATCTCGGCAGCCTCGATTCCCGTCGCCTTAACCGAAGCTGTTGCGGAGGGCAGAGTCCGGACTGGTTCTGTTGTTGTTTTAACCGCATTTGGCGCGGGGCTTACATGGGCAGCATGCACTTTGCGTTGGTAGGTAAGGAGGTTTTTGAAAAGTGTTAAAAACATCATTATGTAATCTACTTGAAATTGATTATCCGATTTTCCAGGGGGGAATGGCTTGGGTTGCAACAGCAGAATTAGCGGCTGCTGTTTCTGAAGCAGGAGGTCTGGGTATCATTGGGGCCGGAAACGCGGAACCTGAAGTTGTTCAGGCAGAGATCAAGAAGGTTCAGACCCTTACCAGCCGTCCTTTTGGAGTAAACATTTACTACATGTCACCCCACATCGAAGCGTTAATTGACCTGGTGATCGCCGAACACGTTCCCGTGATTACTACAGGAGCGGGTAATCCCGGAAGGCACCTGCCTCGGTTGAAAGAGGCGGGGATTAAGGTAATTCCTGTTGTGGCATCTGTTGCCTTAGCAAAGCGCCTTGAACGCGCCGGAGTGGATGCACTCATTGCCGAGGGGATGGAATGCGGCGGTCACATTGGGGAAATTACAACTATGGCTCTCGTCCCTCAGATTGTTGATAGCGTAAGAATCCCGGTTGTTGCTGCCGGTGGAATTGCCGACGGAAGGGGTTTGGCTGCGGCTTTGGCCCTTGGCGCTGAAGGGGTCCAAATAGGAACGCGCTTTATCTGCGCCGCCGAGTGTACAGTCCATCCTAACTATAAAAAAGCAATCATTAAGGCTGGTGACCGCGATACGGTAGTTACCGGTTATCCTGGACACTATGTAAGGGTATTAAAAAATAAGTTAACGCGTCAGTATGAGGAATTAATGAAACGAGGAGCTTCT
Organism: Bacillota bacterium; assembly: GCA_030627585.1. GTDB lineage: Bacteria > Bacillota > DSM-12270 > Thermacetogeniales > Thermacetogeniaceae > Ch130. The sequence goes on along the minus strand of DAOURU010000186.1, from coordinate 2,342 downwards.
GCTGTGGAATTTCGTGAACTCGGGGCAAGTAAATTACGGGCCGCCGTAGTCGAGGGGGATGTTTCGTCAGGCTCTTTGATGGCGGGCCAAAGTGCTGCTTTAGTTAAAAGAATCGAGCCCGCGGCAGTGATTATTGAAGAGATTATGAAAGAGGCGGAGGAGATAATTGCAAGACTGGGGGTCCGCGTAAATGAATAAAAAGGTCTTTGTTTTTCCCGGCCAGGGTTCCCAATACGTCGGCATGGGAGCCGATCTTGTTCAGCATAATTCTGCGGCAGCACATATTTTCAAACAAGCCGATGAAATTTTAGGTTATTCACTAACTCAACTGTGTTTTGAGGGGCCCGCAGCACTTTTAAACCAAACCAGATTTACGCAGCCAGCCGTCTTCACGACAAGTACCGCGGTTCTCGCGGTTTTAAAAGAAAGTGGGGTTAGTTATGAAGCTGTTGCAGGGCACAGTCTGGGGGAATATTCCGCCCTGGTCGCGGCGGATATTTTAACTTTTGCCGATGCTCTGAAGATTGTTCAGGAGCGGGCGCACTTAATGGAGAAGGCTCTTTCAGCTGGTCAAGGAGGAATGGCGGCAATCGTAGGCCTTAACAGGGAAGCGGTAAGCGAAATCTGCCGTCAGGCCGGGGCAAAAGGCGCTGTTCAACCGGCAAATTTCAACGCCCCGGGGCAGGTTGTAATATCAGGTGAAAAGGCGGGATTAGAAGAAGCAATTACACTGGCTCGAAAAGCGGGTGCAAAAAGAGTTATCCCGTTGCCGGTAAGCGGCCCTTTTCATTCTTCCCTTATGGAGGAAGCAGGGCAGAAACTAGCCCTTTACCTTAAGGAAATTTCCTTTTCTTCCCCCCGTGTTCCTTTTGTGGCTAATGTGACGGGAAATTATGTTTCGGACCCCGCAGCTATTAAATCGCTCCTGGTAAAACAAATTCAAAGTGCGGTATACTGGGAAGAGTCAATTAAAAGGTTGAACCAGGACGGATATCATACTTTTATTGAAGTCGGGCCAGGTCGAGTCCTTTCCGGCTTAATTAAAAGGGTCATCCCTCAAGCACAAACCTATCATATTGAAGATAGAACTTCTTTACAAAAGGTGGTTGCACAATTAAGGGGGACTGTTTAAAATGGGTTTAGAAAATCGGGTTGCCTTAGTAACAGGCGCCTCACAAGGAATTGGGCGGGCTATCGCCCTTACTTTAGCCCGCGCCGGGGCGCGGGTTGCGGTAAATTTCTATCCCGGCCAGGATGAAAAAGCCGCACAAGTGGTAAAAGAGATAGAAAAATTGGGTTGTTCAGGTTTTGCAGTTGCAGCAGATATCCGAGACAAATCAGCTGTAGAAGAAATGGTAAACACAGTTCAAAAACACTTTGGCAGGCTGGAAATTCTTGTTAATAACGCCGGGATTACGCGTGATAGTTTGCTCCTTCGGATGAAGGAGCAAGACTGGGATGATGTTTTAGCTACTAATTTGACCGGGATCTTTCACTGTACGCGGGCTGCCTTGAAGTTTATGCTGAAGCAGCGATGGGGAAGGATTATTAATATTGCCTCGGTAATTGGGGTTACAGGAAACGCGGGACAGGCTAATTACGGAGCTGCAAAAGCCGGTGTAATCGGATTTACAAAGTGTGTTGCGCGCGAAGTAGCTTCCCGGGGTATTACCGCAAACGCCATTGCGCCTGGTTATATTGAGACGGAAATGACTGAAAAAATATCTCTTGAAACCAAAGAGGAATTGCTGCGGAGAATTCCTGTCGGGCGAATTGGAAAACCGGATGATGTAGCAGCAGTGGTTATATTTTTGGCTTCCCCTGGTGCAGATTACATTACAGGACAAACAATTCATGTCGACGGAGGAATGGTCATATGAGAGGGAAGATGGGAGGGAGGTGAAAGGTGAATGACTGGGGATGAAAAAGCAATTTTTGAAAAGGTAAAATCCATTGTTGTCGAGCAGCTTGGTGTAGACGAAGGCGATGTTACCCCCGATACCTCTTTTGAAGATCTGAACGCAGATTCCCTGGATATCGTAGAACTGATTATGGCTCTAGAAGAAGAATTTGATCTTGAAATCCCCGATGAAGAAGCTGAAAAAATCCTTACTGTGGGAGCAGCTGTTGAATACATAAAAGAAAATCAATAACCTGGGGTTGCGGGGGAAATCTGCGGGACTTTCTAAGTTCGCATCTTGTTGCTTAAATAAACAATAAGAAAGGATTAGATTCATGGTTGGAGAAGCAAAAGAGCGCGTTGTAATTACGGGCCTGGGTGTGATTTCTCCGGTAGGAATTGGTAAAGAATCCTTTTGGTCCTCTTTGATTCAGGGGAAATC
>DAOURU010000095.1 GCA_030627585.1 Bacillota bacterium | reverse complement strand
TAAAATCAATCAGGGCCAGGTTTCCTTTGAAATTACACATCGCGAGTTCCCGCTTGCCGTTGGGCAACTTCGGAAGGCCGTGAACCGTCTTGCTGTGAGTATCATACTGGCAAGCCTCCTTATCTCCGGGTCCTTTTTGGCACGCTTGGACCCTTACTCCTTCCTGGTACACTTTCACCTTCCTGAGCTTATCTTAAGTTTGGCTCTCTTTTTCTCCCTTTGTCTTATTGTTCTTTTGATGGTTTCTTCCCGTCCTTAGACTCTCCGGGGAACATTGCTTTATCTTCCCAGGTTACCTTTCGGCTGCAGTTAACAAATATTTTTCTAAAGAGAAGCAGGAGATTTTCTCTTCATGTAGAATTAATTTTATTCAGTAAGAGAATTAATTTTTCACTGGCAAAGCAAGGTATCGGGGTCGAAAAATTGGTAATAAAAATTAGTGAATTTTGTATCAGCAAAAGAGGATTTAATGAAATTTTGGAGAAGTAATTTTTAGAAGCTTGGATACAGATTTATCGCTTTTATTTTATCGCTTTTATCGCTGTGAAGAGTTATTTTTATAGATCACGAGGCATAAAGGAGGGAATCTCTGAGTAGAAATCAAAGGGTAAAAAAGGTGAGCAACCAAAGATGGGTGTCCGGTTACCTGTAGTCAAAGGAGTGTTGTCGTGAAAATTGCAATTACAGGGAAGGGTGGAGCAGGCAAAACCACTCTTGCCGCAGGAATAGCACAACTTTTTGCCCGACAAGATTACCAAGTATATGCAGTCGATGCCGACCCCGATATTAGTCTTGGTACGACACTCGGAGTACCGGAAGAACAGCTTGCCGCTCAACCACCGCTGATAGAGATGAAGGAGTTAATCGCGGAGCGGACGGGAGCGGGAGGCGGTATATATATTCTAAACCCGCAAGTCGATGATATCCTTGATAAATACGCAATTGAGCTTGGGCGGATTAAATTACTCCGTATGGGGGCCGTAAAACATGCAAGCACGGCCTGTTACTGTCCTGAAAATGCTTTCCTCCATGCTGTTGTCAACTCTCTCCTCCTCGGGAACCAGGAAGTTGTTATTTTAGATATGGGTGCAGGGATAGAACACTTAACGCGTGGCACGGCGCGGGGTGTTGATCTGATGCTTATCGTGACAGAACCTACAAAAGTAAGCGTTGATACGGCACGTGTGATTCAAAAGCTGTCATCAGAAATGGGTGTACCCAAAATCAGAGTAATAGGCAACAAAATACGTTCGGCAAAAGAAAGGGAATTTCTCGTCGAACAATTTACAGAAGAAGAAATATTAGGGTGTCTAGAGTTTGATGAAGAACTCTGGGAAAGAGCGATGCTGGAGGATTCCGGAGGATTAGGAGAGGTTTTACTAAAATCTGTGAGTATGGTCTTTGATCAGATTTTAAGAGAGGGGGGTGGGGTGGCGGGAGCAAACAGTTAAGACGGGTGTTCGCCCCCGGAGTCCAGGGTTTGCAGGCGCAAAAAGAGAAGACAGCGTTTCGTCCCGGCTCGGGGAAAGAACAGGTGATTAGTCTTAAATTTTTATCAAGGGAGGTTAAATGTATGCCGAGGTTTAGAGATACATCTCTTCAGAATTCTAAGAACACGGTAGCCCGGAAAGAGAGGAAAAAAGATCCCAAAAATATTAGGCGCACAATAGATCCAGCTGCATTGGAAATGATCGATCACGCAAAAGAAAACAACATTATCACAGTTTTCGAGCGTTGGTCTGCCCAACAGCCCCAATGTGCCTTTGGCTACCAGGGGATTTGCTGCCGGATTTGTATCCAGGGGCCCTGCCGGATTAAAGCCGAGGAAGGGCCAGGCAGTATGGGGATTTGTGGGGCCAGGGATTATGTGATTGTTGAGCGTAATCTGATCCGGACGGTATGCGGGGGGACCTCTGCCCACTCTGATCACGCGCGGCACATTGCTCATGTTCTCCTCCATGCGGCAGAAGGCCACGCACCTGACTACAAGGTGGCAGACCCTGACAAACTCCGGCGGGTGGCGCAGCGTTTGGGGATTACCATTAACGGTAAGTCGGACACAGAGCTTGCAAAAGAGGTGGCAGAAACGGCTTTAGCTGACATGGGGAAACAGGATGATACTCCTTGTAAATTCCTTTGGACTTCTATTACCGAGGGCCGGCGGACTAAATATAGTGATTGTGATATTGTTCCTACATCTGTTGACCGGGCAGTGGTAGAAGGAATCCACAGGACCCATATCGGCGTTGACGCTGATTGCACCAGTTTAGCTTGTGGCGCGCTTAAGATCGCTCTTGCAGATTACACAGGCATGAAGATTGCTACAGATTTGTCCGATATCCTCTTCGGAACACCAAAGCCGGTCATGAGCGAGGCCAACCTTGGTGTAATTGACCCTGAGAAGGTAAACATTATTGTGCACGGTCATAACCCTCTTTTGAGCCAGATGGTTGTGGATACAGCCAAAGAAATGGAAGAGGCTGCAAAAGCCGCCGGTGCCAAGGGGATTCAGATCTCCGGGATCTGTTGTACTGGTAACGAGGTACTGATGCGGAGCGGTGTTCCTATTGCCACAAGCTTTATGGGGCAGGAGCTTGCGCTGGCGACCGGTGCTATTGATGTCATGGTCGTAGATGTTCAGTGTATTATGCCCGCGACGCGGAATGTTGCAGAATGCTTTAACACGAAGCTTGTAACAACAATGCCGATTGCGAAGATCACCGGTTCTCACCATCTTGCCTTCGATGAAAGCCGTGCCATCGAAAGTTCAAAAACAATCATTGAGCTTGCAATTGAGGCTTTTAAAGCACGGAAAGCAAGCGGGCGGCCGGTCAAGGTTCCGCAGTACAAGAACAAGGTCATGGCAGGCTTCAGTTTCGAGGCATTGATGGACGTGTTTGCAGGAGTCAATCCCGAAAACCCGGTCAGTGTTTTGACAGATGCAATCTTGAATGGAGAAATTTTAGGAGTTTGCCTCCTCTGTGGCTGTAATAACCTGGAGTCTCCTTATGATCACGCCCATACCACAATAATAAAAGGGCTGGCGGAAAACAATGTATTCATGGTAGCTACTGGTTGTTCGGCTCAGGCTGCTGCAAAACACGGCCTTATGAACTCCGAGGGTGTGGAAAAATATGCAGGCGCGGGCTTGAAGGCATTTCTCGCCAGGCTCTATGAGGCAAATAAGAACAAGTTGCCTGATAAATTGCCGTTAGTTTTCCACATGGGCTCCTGTGTGGATAATAGCCGGGCGGCCGAGCTCTGGACCGCAATGGCTAACGAACTGGGTGTGGATGTTCCGAAGGTGCCGTTTGTGGGTACTGCGCCGGAGGCAATGAGCGAAAAAGCAGGTTCCATCGGGACTTGGGTCGTGACGCACGGAATTCCTACCCACGTAGGTTGTATGCTGCCAGTAGAAGGAAGCCATTTGGTCTGGAGTGTGCTTCATTGTATTGCTCACGATGTGGCCGGGGGTAACATTATTCTGGAAAACGACCCAGAAGTGGCAGTAGAGAAATTGGTGGCCTCTCTTGATTACCGTGCCTGGAAACTCGGCGTCCACAAGAAGGCCGCGGAGCAGTACGAAGCCGCGTTGTGCCAAATGTATTAAGATATTTAGATAGGGAAAGGAGGATAATAGCATGTCCACTGCATGGCGTGTAGAAAGAGAAAAATTTGAGGACATTTTTGCTGGGACCATCGAGCCTGGTAAAGAGCCGAAGAAGCTGTTTAGGCAAGCCTACGAGGGAACTATTGTGGCTCTCGGTTATGCCGAGATCCTTCTCAATAAGGCGATTAAGGATTTTGGGCCCGACCACAGCGTAGGTTTTCAAGACACCGCTTATTATCTACCTTTGATTCGTGCCCTCAGCGGGGAAGAAGTCACTAAATTAAGTGATTTGGTGCCTATTTTGAACCGGATGCGGGATCAGGTGCATTATGAAATTTCTCTTGAGAATGGAATGCTCTGGGGCGAGGCTGTGCTTTATGCAGCCGAAATTATCGAAGCAGTAAGGTACGCTACCGGTCGTTACGAGTTTTTCCCTGCGCCCTGGACCGGGTTCATAGGAGACCCCTTCGCCCGGAAGTGGGGGATTAAGCACGTTGACTGGACGATCCCTGGCGAGGCGGCGTTTGTCGGCCGTTTCCGAACTTCGGAAGATGCGATAAGGATCGTAAACAAGCTTGTTCAGAAGGGATTTATGATCTTCCTGTGTGATGAAGTGATCGAACAGTTGCTGGAGCAGGGATACAAGTTCGATATCGACGCATGGCCTGTCTACCCCTTGGGGAACTTTACAGCAGCTGTCCATGCTGCTAATTACAGTCTGCGGGCCTCCTTGATCTTCCCCGGGAACCCCCCAGGTGAGCGGGAACTTCACCGGAACTACGTGCACGACCGGATTCTAGCTGTCGGCTTTTTGCTCGGTGAGCGTGATGTTGTCAAGGTTGCGGCAGCTTTTGGTTGTATTTTCCTCGGTCTTAACGTCATAGTAGACCAGCCGCTTGAAGAAGACGAGATCTGGCCTGACTGGTACTTCTCCGTGACGGATTATGATGAAATGATCCAAAGAGGAATTGAAGTTCGGGGGATCAAGATCACGGCAATCGAAGTTGACATTCCGGTCGCTCACGGCCCTGCCTTCGAGGGCGAGGCAATCCGCCGTGCCGACATGTTCGTCGAGTTCGGCGGTGGCCGCTCATCAGCGTTTGAGTTGGTAAAGATGTCACCTGCGGAAGAGGTCACAGATGGCAAGATCGAAATCATAGGGCCTGATGTAGACCAAATGGAAGAGGGCAAGGCCTACCCGCTGGGTATTTATGTTGAAGTTTACGGGCGGAAGTTCCAGGAAGATTTTGAGCCAGTCGTAGAGCGACGTGTTCACTACTTCATGAACTACGGTGAAGGAATCTGGCACATGGGTCAGCGAGATCAAAATTGGATGCGTTTCAGTAAAGGGGCAGTCGAAAAAGGCTTCAAGTTGCGGGATTTGGGTACCCTTTTATATGCCTACTTTAAGAAGGAATATGCTGCAATTGCCGACAGGATCCAGATTACACTTATTACCGATCAAGCCGAGGTAGAAAAGCGACTTCCCGAGGCACAGGCGAAGTACCGGGCGAGGGATGAGCGTCTGAAAGGTTTGCGCGACGATGCTGTGGATGTTTTCTACACCTGTACCCTGTGCCAATCTTTCGCTCCGACTCATATCTGCTTCGTAGCACCTGAACGTACCGGTCTTTGCGGTGCTGTCAGTTGGCTTGATGCCAAGGCCACTTATGAAATTGACCCCACCGGCGTCTGTCAACCCGTCCCGATCACGCAGGAATACATTATAGACCCGGATAAAGGCGAATGGTCTTCACT
>DAOURU010000330.1 GCA_030627585.1 Bacillota bacterium | reverse complement strand
CTTCAAATCATCGCTTGTGAGGCTGAAGCATGTTTTCAGTCCGGTCAGGCGGTTTTGATAGTCAGTCAACTGCGCCCGGGGCATCAAATCGATACCCGCCAGCTTATTGAGTTTATTTAGCCGTTCATCTTTAAAGAGATCGGATTTCTTTTGATCCCCGTTAGCAAACCCGCTCACCCTCTTCGACGTTTCCTGCGAAAATCCTGCTAATTTATTCCTCAACTGGAGATTGACTGGGAAGCCAATTAAAGCCAATTAGAGGGGGACCATACTCGAGGCAGAGACGTTATCTCTTTCTAAAATCTTTCGTCAAATTCCGCTTTTTTCGCCGCGCCTTTTCAGGGATTCCGGTACCGGAAAAGAGAACCGCAGGGAAGGCAAGGGGTCGCAAGGAGTGGAGGAAAACGCAGGTGGAGCAGAGCGCCGGAGATGCAGGGCGGAGGGAAGTGCAGGTGGAGCAGAAGCGGCCCGCCCTTCATGGCACAGCCGCCTCAATGCCTAAGTTCCTGCTTCCTCTGGCAATACCAGGGGAACACTCTTCACATAAAGCACATCTGGATCGATGTCGGCGCCATTGGGCCAAACAACGGTGCCGGCATCTGGATCGACCCTTACCTGACGGAAAAACGCCGGATTTTTTAGAGGTTCAAAAACAGGTCCGTCCAGGAAAGGCCGCAAGTTAATTACCCGGTATTCACTTTCATCGAACTCCAGGATCAGGTAATAATCTCTTACCGGGTAGACACTTCGAAGTTCATGCAGCACTGTTTCTACTCCATCACCAAAATCCAAGGAATCGAGACCAAAGCACGATAATTACCCCTTAAATGAATATGGGGAGGCAAATAATCCAGGTAATACATGTAGATCTTCACGTCGAGAAACTCGCAGACAAGCGGCAATACGACTGCAACCTCCGTTTTTACTTCAGCAGCTTGTAGAAAAAGCTCAGCAAGCCGATCATTACTATAACCTGCCCTGTCCAGAATATAAACATCCACCTGATCAAATCAGTTTTTGTCTCAGCGAGCCTGCGCTCAAACCGTTCCACGCCTTTCACCTTCATCATAACTTTAAAAGCTGCGCCGGTCAAGCGACCAGACGAGGCGAAACGGCGGAAAGACTGCCCGGCTCTAAATTAGTCCAAATTAGTGCCGGGCACTCGATCTGTACCTGCTTTTCGGGGCTCCCGGCAGGATTCTACCCGGCGGTATAGACCAGCCAGGCTGCCACCCAGCCGGTGCGCCCGTCGGGAAGGCGGACCTGGTACCAGTCCCCGGTCTGGTCAAGGACGGCCATCGGCTCGGACGCCGGATTGCCGCGGATAACCTTTCCCAAATTCTCGTGGTTGGTGCCGGGGCCTTTTCTCAGGTTTACGTAGCTGTTCTCAGGCTTCACGTAGACCAGCTTCTGCCCGGCCGGCGCCTGCCCGCCGGGGAACTGCGCGGGCGGGTTCTGGGTGCCGGGAGAGGGGCCGCCGGGACTTTGCCCGCCGGGGGTTTGGCTGCCGGGAGCCTGCCCGCCGGGGGAATCTCCGCCGGGCTGGGCGCTGCCCGGCTCGAGCGGTTTGATTCCCGCCTGGCGCTGGAGCCCGGCGAGCGCCTGCTCCAGTTCGAGGGCGCGCCT
>DAOURU010000267.1 GCA_030627585.1 Bacillota bacterium | reverse complement strand
TCTGTCAGCCCAATAACGACCAGGCCTAGAAGAGAAGCCAATGCCGCATACACCAGATCAAGGCTGCAGAAGTAGACCGTCAAAATAATTAGCACGGGCAGTTGGATGAAAACGTTTGCTCCAGGAGGCAGTGGGAGGCTTCGAATCAGGAAAGATACCAACGATTCAAGCGAAGCGATGATCAGGATGCTCTTCAACCTCGGCTTGAACCCAAGCAAGGTCAAGCCTAGAGAAATAAGAATCGCAGTCTCTGGAATAAATTGAAACACCACTAAATAAAAGGGCATCTCGTCCATAACAGCAGCCTCTTTTCACATCGGTAATCCCTATCCCCCGGGAACCGGATGGTCACTGATGGATATTTCGTCATTCCCTGGCAATTTCCTGTATAAATGAGCAAATTGTTACTCGCCAAATCCGGGAAGCGGTGGCGGTGCCGGCGCAAATCCAGGAGATGAAGGAATTCCCATAAGCATCAGGCGGGTGAAAAACCCGGGGGGCAAAGAAACGGGGCAGGAAGAAAAGAGGGAGGCGCTGGCCGGGCTATAAGTACAGTAGGGAGTCAGGAAATCAACAGCTGAAGTTTAGCCTGAACTTCTGCTGTCACCCCTGCCGGGACTTTGCAGGCAAATTGTGCATCCCGTGCCCGCCAGTCAAGACTTTTTACCTGGTCTGCCAGGATCACTCCTGTAATCTTTAAACCAGCAGGTATGTCTACTTCAAAAGGATAATCCTTCGCTTTTGTAGTAACAGGACAGAAAAGGGCCAGCCCCACCTTACCGTTATAAAGTTGCGGGGAAACTACCAGTGCCAGCCGCCTTCCGGCTTGCTCATGTCCTGCCTGAGGATCAAACTGGAGCCAGACAAGATCGCCACGTTCAGGAATATAGGTTTCCACCTCGTTTACCATATTTCCCGCCCAACCTGAGGTCCTGTATATACTTCGCCGTGAATATTATCAGGTGTAACCTGGGACAGCAATTGTTCCAGGCTATAACGTTTGCGGCGGATAATTATTGCGTCATCATTTGCCTCTAAATCAACCGGTGTGCCTTCTTTAAGGCCTATTTTTTGGGCCAGCGATAAAGGAATGCGAATCCCCAAACTATTGCCCCACTTTTGCACATGAGGTTGCATGACAATTTTCACCCCTTCCTTGTTTATACATAGTATATACCTTCGATGTCATTAATACAAGTGTATAAAGCCCCTTTTTATGAAATAGATCCGCATGCCTTCATCTAATTTTCTCCGTAGATATATTCTGTTCGCATCATTTTGTAACCCACATTTCGCGCCCTGAGGTGAAATCAGCCTTTAATTCCATGATGGCCAAAAACGGCATCTAATAAAAGCTAGTTGGCAAAAGGAAATTCATACCACAGTATATATCTTCACTGAAGCCGGCCAGATGCAAAAGCCGGCGGATACCTTCGGTCAACCGGTTTTCCGGAACCTGATGGTACCATTATTAAGTTGCGGGGAAATTGCCGGCACAGGCCGCACCCCAAGGGAACGGCAGCGGGTGGAGGAGGCCAAGTGCGGCACCATTCAGGGAATCACCGTATAACTCATCAAGCCCTTAACCCCAAGAAGGCGCTCCGATTCTCCCCCTTGTAGCGGCACTCGGTAAATGCTTACACTAGACTAGGGAAGCCGGATTGGTGAAAGATGGGAGCATTTCCTTTTCGCGCCCACTCGAGAGGTCAAGCACGACGAGTGCTGTCCCTTCGCCCTTTTTATCCTTTTTCCCGGAAGCTACCTGCCGGCCATCCGGGGAGAGGGCGGGCCAGTGAAAAACCCCATCTTTGAGACGGCGCAAAGTAAATGCAGGTGTCTTTTCGGAGAAACGAGATTCGGTGCTCCCCTCCGCCGGCTGTAACAGATAAAGCGCCTTTTCGGTCGCAACGAGAAATTCCTCCCCCCTAGGGTGGGCGCTGAGATAAGTAACCCGTTCTGGGAACCGCTTGCGGAAAACTTCTTTCTGCGCCTGATAATCGACGAGGATGATTTCTTGCTGTTCCGCCCCGCAGTAGGCGAAATGTCTTTTGCCCCAGGCGAAAAACCGCCGCGGGAAAAGATCGTAATCCTGTCTTATCTCGCCGCCAGAAGGCGTGAACTTAAAAAGCATCACTTCTTTACCCCGGCTGTCGCGCAGCCGCCCGGTCCAGACTTCCTTATCTCCCTCTTGAGTAACCGATACGTAACCAAGCAATGGTGAGAATAGGCGTTGAGTTTAGTGCTTCGTACAACACATAGTTCCCGTTGGCATCCCGGTAATGG
>DAOURU010000131.1 GCA_030627585.1 Bacillota bacterium | reverse complement strand
GTCGTTCCGTTAAAACCGGACCCCAGTCGGGCAAAGGCGGTACTTTCCTGGTCAATCACAACCACGTCGTGGCCTTCGGTTGATAAAATTTCGGCTAAAAGCGCACCTAGACGTCCGCATCCCACAATAACAACGTGCATCTTAATTTCCTCCGTTCGGGCGCGAAGTATTACTAATGAAAACCCTGTTCTTTGCTAAATTCTAGCACCTGGCTCATCCTGCGTCAATTATAAACGATAGATTAAGTGAGATTCACAATGAGGAAATAATACAGAACGAGGTGGAAAAAATGAAATGGTCCTTAGGGCAACTAAAACCAATGGAACCCCAATCTTACCCCGAACCCTTTGATTCGCTTCAGCATCTTTTTGAAATTAAATGGGACGGAATGCGGATCCTGAGCTTTATTAACGACAAAGACATTCGCCTCCAAAACCGCCACCTTCAAGAAAGAACCGGATCGTTTCCGGAACTAACTGATCTTTTTCGCTACGTTAAGGCGCAGGAAGCGATCCTTGACGGCGAAGTAGTCGTCCTGGCGGATGGAAAGCCAAGTTTTCCGCTTTTGATGAAACGGTGTCTCGCCGGTTCCTCCCGCGGAACAGCCTCTCTTGCCCAAAAAATACCTGCCGTCTACATCGTCTTTGACCTTCTTTATCTCAACGGGAAAGAGCTTATAAACATACCTCTTGTCGAGCGAAAGGAATACCTCACGGAAATCTTTAAGAACGGGCCCTTTTGCTCCCTGTCCTCGGCTTTCCCAGAAAACGGGAAAGCCCTTTTTGATGCCGTAAAAAGGGAAGGGCTCGAGGGGATTGTTGCCAAAGAAAAAGGGGCGCCTTACCTGCTCGGAAAAAAAAGCAGGTACTGGCTGAAAATAAAAGCACGCCGGTGCCAACTGGCGGTAATCGGCGGATACATTCTCAAACAGGGAATTTTAAGCACAATCCTCGTCGGGGCCTTTTTCGAGAATAAATTGCGCTACCTGGGGCGCGTCGGGGCAGGATTGGCAAGGACAAAAACGGAACTTCTGCCCGAGCTTAATTCCCTGCGTTCAAACCGGTGCCCTTTCACGCCCGTACCCCGGCTGAAAACGGAGGTCGTATGGGTTTTACCCGAAATTGTGGTAGAGATAGAGTTCCAAGAATGGACACCCGACCTGAAGCTCCGCCAGCCGGTTTTTAAAAAAAGAGTCGACGAACCACCCGAAGCCTGCCAGCTCGTTGGTACTCCTGTATACAGAATCTAAATTTTATGAAAAATATATAAAAAAACAAAGGCAAAAAGGGGCTGGTAACTGGTGCTACCTTGTTCAAAAGGGTTTTTGAGGCAACTCCTCATCCCGATCCTTATTTTGTCGGGCCTGACGATGGCGCCTCAAGTATCAATTGCTCAAGCAACTCTTCAAACCGGTCTCGAGTGCGGTGACACCTGCCGGGAATTATACTTAACGAAACCCTATCTGCAAGGAAATGATGTCCTTGAACTTCAAATGCGCTTAATTGAACTGGGCTTCGATCCCGGCCCCTGCGATGGAATTTACGGCCCTCGCACCGCAGCAGCAGTACACGTTTACCAAAAAACAAACCAGCTCCCTCTCACAGGAAGAGTAGGCTTTCTGACCTGGTTCAGCCTCGGCCAGGGTTGCGAGCGGCCTGTTAACACACAGCCTTCAGCTCCCCCGCGCGGCAAAGTAAGCATCGTCATTGATACTGGAAAGCGAGTCCTAACGGTCATGTCAGACAATAAAGTCTTTCGGCAATTTCCTGTTGCCGTGGGCAAACCAAAAGCTCCTACACCGGTCGGGGATTGGAAAATCATCCATAAAGGATACAACTGGGGGGACGGTTTTGGTATACGCTGGCTCGGACTCAACGTTCCGTGGGGCACCTACGGAATTCACGGAACAAATAAACCCTGGACGATAGGCACCGCCGCCTCGGCGGGGTGTATTCGCATGTTTAACGAAGATGTACTGCAGGTTTTTGAATGGGTGGAACCCGGCACTCCGGTCAAGATTACAGGCCCTCCTCATTGGATAACAAAGATCTGGCGGCGCCCGCTTGAAGAGGGATGTTTTGGGCCTGATGTAGTATATGTTCAGTTGTCCCTGAGGAAATTGGGGCTTTATCCCGCCCCGTGCGACGGCCGCTACAATAATTTAACTGCTCTTGCCGTCCGGTACTTTCAGGCGAGCGCAGGGTTAGCCGCGACCGGTGAAGTTGACGAGCCAACTTATCGTTTGTTGCAGAAAAAAGGGGGTATTAGCGTCCCACCTGACCCGGAACCTTAAATCTTTCCCATTTCCCCCAGGTCAATCCCGACCAAAAACGGATTCCAGTCCCCAGGTCGCGCAGCAATAACCAAAAATGGCGCAAAAAGAGCCGCCCCCTGATCTGTCTGTAATTCCGCGCAATTAAACAGGCCAAATCGTCCAAAGCCTCGGAATCAAGCTGCGACCAAAGCTCACATAAACGCTGCTCAACTCTAAGTTTTGGTTTCAAAAGATTCCAAACATATTGAGAAAAATCTCTGCCCGGAAATGCGCCTTTTTGCGATGCAATCCATCTTGCCGCCAACTGCCCGGTGAGAAAAGCGCTGTCAATCCCGCCTCCGTGCAGCGGAGAGGCGCACCCGGCGGCATCTCCTACCAATAAAACATTCTCATATTGAAGCTGCTCGCGCAATCTGAGCGGGATAATTCCTCCGTGGCGCCTGAGTATCTTCCCGTTTATTCTCTCCTTTCCTAGAACCCGGTCAAGTTCTTCCCATAAAGAAACCTTTTGATTCTTACCGTTCGTCTCCCCCTGTCGAAACAAGCCGATGCCGACATTCGCGGTTTCACGCCCATCCCGATTACGCCCTTTGGGAAAAATCCAATAATAGCCTAAATAACGAGGGAAAAGCACAAATTTAAGCCGTTCCCCAGGGTAAGAAAAATCCCCCTCAACAACGTACTGGGCGGTTACCGCGCCGTATCGGCGGTAATAATCCCGAAATCCATAAACGAGAGAGGTTACTGAAGGAACACCGCTTGCGTCAATAACCCAATGATAATCTGTTCGCAACTCCTCAAAAGCTTCTTTTGTAATTCTTGTCTTTTCATAAATTTTAACCCCTGCATCCCGGGCCTGTTCTCCTAAGAAACGCTGCCATTCTGTTCGGTCGATCATCCAGAGATTGATTTGTTTGCAGTTGACCCGGAATTCTCTATTTACTTGGAGCAGCACTTCATCAACCTTAAAACGCACCCCGGCTTCAGGTTTACCTAATAAACGCAAAGAATCAATAAACCCCTCGGCACACCGGATATGATCTCCAATCCGGTTTCGTTCATAGAGGTCAACCTTCAGCGCAAGCCTCGCTCCCTCTAGAGCCGCCGCTAAACCTGCGGGGCCGCCTCCGATTATGCAGACCCTTTGCTCCACCATTTTCGAAGATCCTCCTGTTTCTCTATTTCTAAAATTAGCTTCCTCAGGCAAATCTCCTGCTTATCCATATCCTTTCCGAAGAGAAAAAAATTACGCCTCTTGCTTATATCGGGCGGCAAGGAGGCGGTTAATCACTGTCGCAAACTCACCCCAGTTTACGGCTTGCTCGGGTTCATGGGGGGATACAATCAGTCCCGCCTGGCGTAGCTTTTCGATTTCGGCCTTGGGGTCCCAACCGGTACTTGGAAGCTGAAACGGCAGCCGTAAATACTGCGCGATGCCGGCACAAAGAGCCTCCGCTGCCTGCCGGTGAAAACGGGGATCGGTCACTAGCTTGGCTTCTTCCGGGGTTCCCAAAAAACCGCATTCACATAAAACAGCCGGCATCTCTGTAAGGCGGAGCACTGCAAACCCGGCAAACTTCATGCCTCGGTCGGCTAATCCCGTTCTGTTGACCAGGTTCCGAAGCAGGGTTTTCCCCAGCTTTTCTCCTTCTCCCCCCGGCGCCAGCGCGAATACTTCGATTCCTCTTCCTTTATGCGAGGGATCGCTGTTCTGGTGCAGGGAGATAAAATAATCAGCCTGCAAGCGGTTTGCTAAACCCGCCCGCGCCTCAAGGCTTAATTCCCAGTCGCCAGTCCGGGCCAAATAAAACTTTACTTTTCCTTGAAAACCAGATTCCAAATCTTTAATTTTTTGTGCAATTTGCAAGACCTGGTCTTTCTCAAAATCCCCGTCCGGAGAAACAACGCCCGGATCCTTCCCCCCATGCCCCGGATCAATCACGATAATCAACTTAATCCCTCCTTGCGGAAAAACTTCTTATCACACCATTTAATCCCAGTTACATAATATGATTCGCGTTGCTAAAAAGTAAAGGTGCATCCAAAAGCTTTCCCTTAATAGAAACTCCTTTCTGATCCATTTCCAGGATAGAAAGGAGCCCCAACGCAGCTTCATCTTTTTCAGGCCCCGGATAAAAGCTTTTCAAATCCATAGACCTCACCAGACGGGCATTTACCCTTTCTCACAGCCGTACGCTTCTTATAGGTAGTCTTCCACTTGCAACTAGACCGCGCCAAAGGCGTGAAAACCCCCCGTCGGTCCTCTGCCAGGGTGAATACGC
>DAOURU010000225.1 GCA_030627585.1 Bacillota bacterium | reverse complement strand
GGGAACCGCCCTTGCTATTTTCCTCGCCACCAGCCGGGAACCCCAGATCTTTCTTTTGCTGGGTATTATGTTTGGCTGTGGTTTATTGGGGTTTGCTGATGATTTCTTAAAGGTGGTGCTGAGACGCCCGCTGGGTCTAAGGGCCCGGACGAAAATTTTTGGCCAGTTGCTGCTCGGCTTTCTGCTGGCCTGGGGTTCCCTTTTGCTGGGGCGTGATACTTCCATCGTCCTGCCCCTGGTGGGTTTAACCCTGGATCTTGGTCTTTTTTATTATTTTTTTACCATTCTCGTTTTAGTTGCAACTACGAACGCCGTCAACCTAACCGACGGGCTGGATGGTTTGGCCAGCGGGTTAATGGCGCTGATCAGTTTCGTATATATTATAATTGGCTGGATGACGGGACAAAATCCGGCTGCTGTTTTTGCGGCTGCTCAGGCAGGAAGCTGCTTGGGTTTTTTGCGCTATAACTATCATCCGGCGCGTATTTTTATGGGCGACACTGGCTCTCTGGCTTTAGGAGGAGGTCTTGCCGGGCTTGCCGTTCTGACACGTTCCGAACCGGTCTTGCTAATTACCGGCGGAGTTTTTGTCCTGGAGACCCTTTCCGTAATTATTCAGGTTGTTTCTTTCCGGCTGACAGGTCGGCGCGTTTTTCGAATGAGCCCTTTGCATCACCATTTTGAATTAAAAGGATGGCCCGAGGTTAGAGTGGTTTACTTTTTCTGGTTTCTAGGTTTATGTTTTGCGATCTTGGGTCTTCTGGCAATGCACGGATTAGGCAGGAGTGGTTAGAGAAATGTTTGATTTGCGAGGAAAAAAAGTCCTTGTGATCGGGATCGCGCGCAGCGGGCAGGCCGCCATCCGTTATTTAGCAAATTTAGGGGCGCAAGTAACTGCCACCGATCTCAAGCAAGAGGAAGAGTTAGGACAAGAATTTCAGGAACTGAAGCAGCTTCCCGTGACTTTTGTAACCGGGGAATATCCCCAGGTAAAACCGGGTCAATATGATTTAGTCCTTATGAGTCCCGGTGTTCCACCCTGGATCCTTCCGGTTCGAAAGAGTCAAAATTTCGGTATTCCTGTTTGGAGCGAATTAGAGTTCGCGGTGCGGTTTATTAAGCAGCCGATCATTGCAGTGACAGGTACGAATGGAAAAACGACTACAACCTCGCTTTTAGGGTTTATTTTTCAAAAAGCGGGATTCAACCCTGTAGTTGCAGGCAACATCGGGATTCCTTTAATTCAAGCCGTTGAAGAAAGCCGGCGCGATCAGAATCATGTCAATTATTGGATTGTAGAAGTCAGTTCTTTTCAACTTGAGCTTGTTGATGCCTTCCGGCCTCATATCGCACTTTTTTTAAATTTGACTCCGGATCACCTTGACAGGCACGGAACCTTGGAGAATTATGGCAAAATCAAGGCCCGGATTTTTCAGAACCAGGGCCCTCGTGATTTTGCGGTACTCAATCAGGAAGACCCCTGGCTTGTAAAAATAGCCCCGTACCTGAAAAGCCAAATCTGCTGGTTTTCCCGGGAGGAATTACCAGAGCACGGAATCGGCAGGGAAGGGGACTTAATCTACTTCAGGCGCGACGGCAAAAAAGAAATTTTATGTGCTGTTCATGACCTCAGTCTTCCCGGTTCTCATAATCTTGAAAACGCTCTCGCCGCAGCCGCAGCCTCTCTTTTAACAGGGATTAGAAAGGAAGCAATAGTTGAGGCCCTTTCGACTTTTCCCGGTGTTCCGCACCGCTTGGAACCGATACGAATTGTTAAGGGAGTAAAATATGTTAATGATTCTAAAGGCACGAACCCGGAGTCTGTTTTAAAGGCGCTTGATTCCTACCAAGAACCGATTATTTTAATAGCAGGGGGAAAGAACAAGGGGAGCGATTTTTCCGCTCTTGCCAAAAAAATCAAGGAAAGGGTTAAAGCTCTTATTTTACTTGGTGAAGCCGCTCCTTTATTGAGGGAGGCGGTTCGTGCGGCTGGATTTAACCAGATATGGGAAGCGGCTTCCCTTGCGGAGGCGGTTCAAACTGCCGGGCGCCTGGCAGAAACGGGTGATGTCGTTCTTTTTTCTCCTGCTTGTGCCAGCTGGGATATGTTTCAGAATTTTGAAGAAAGAGGAAACCTCTTCCGGCAACTGGTTAATCAACTTTAAGGAGGCGGGAGAGCTTGAAACCGCGCAAAAAAGCCCCGGATTTTGTGCTCTTTGTAACAACCCTTTTGCTCTTAACCATGGGTATTATTATGGTGCTCAGCGCCAGTTATGTCGCAGCAGAAACGCGCTATGCCGACGGCTTTTATTTTCTGAAACGGCAGCTTTTATGGGTCTTATTGGGGATTGCCGGGATGACTACGGTGATGAAAATCGATTATCCCCGGTTCAAGAAATGGGCAACCCCCTTTTCGGGGCTGGCGGTGCTGCTTTTGATTCTCGTTTTAATACCCGGGATTGGGATTTCGATCAAAGGATCAACCCGCTGGCTCGGGATGGGCCCCTTTACATTTCAACCATCTGAAATTACAAAACTGGCATTGGTAATATTTCTGGCAAATAAATTTGCCGTCCAGCCAAATCGAATTAAGCTTTTTTTCCGGGGGTTTTTGCCGCAGCTCCTGGTCGTGGGACTTGTTTGTGCCTTAATCCTTGCCCAGCCCGATTTGGGGACCGCAGTTGTCATCGCCGGGACTTCTTATATAATCTTTCTCGCTGCGGGGGCCCGTAAAACTCATCTGTTCGGTTTGGCGCTTCTAGGAATAGCCCTGGTGGGAGTTGCAATTTATCTCGCGCCCTATCGGATGGCGCGTTTTACGGCCTTTTTAAACCCCTGGGCCGATCCTTTGGGCAACGGGTTTCAAACAATTCAGTCTCTTTACGCGGTGGGTTCGGGAAGATTATTTGGGATGGGTCTGGGACAGGGAAGACAGAAATTTCTTTATCTTC
>DAOURU010000028.1 GCA_030627585.1 Bacillota bacterium | reverse complement strand
TTCACCTCTTGAATGTTGAAGGAAACCACCGCCACCTGGCGGTCGGGGTCCTGGGGCCCGTAGAGGATAACGCCGGGGATACGGTTCAGCTTTTCCAGCAAAAGGGCCGTCAGTTGATGTTCTTTTTCTCGAATCGCCGTAACTCCTGTCTTAAGAAGAAACTCTGCTGCCGCCCCGAGCCCGGCGAGGCCGGGGCCGTTCGGGGTGCCTGTTTCAAAGCGTTCCGGGAGGGTTTCGGGCTGGAAGGGAAAGAGGGAATTGCTTCCGGTTCCCCCCTCAAGCAGGGGTTCCAGATCCAGACCGGGCGCGATGTAGAGGGCACCGGTTCCCTGGGGCCCGAGCAGCCCCTTGTGGCCGCTGCACGCTAAAAGGTCGATGTTAAGTTCGGCAGCATCAATGGGAAAAACCCCTGCGGTTTGGGCGGCGTCAACCAGCAGCCTGGCGCCGTGGGCATGGGCAAGGTCCGCAAGTTCAGCTAGGAGAAAGAGGGTTCCCGTTACGTTGGAGGCATGGGTGAAGACCAGGAGGCGTGTTTCCGGCCGGAAGGCCTGTTTGATATCATCGAGGTTAATTTCCCCGCGCTCGTTACACATTACTTCCGATAAAGAAATAATTCTTTTTTTCTCCAGTGTTTTTAAAGGGCGCCAGACCGAGTTGTGCTCCATGCTGCTGGTGATCACGTGATCGCCGGGGCGCAAAAAGCCCTTGATTGCCAGATTCAGGGCCTCGGAGCAGTTTTTCGTAAATACAATCCGGGAAGGGTCTCTGATATTGAGCAAGCGGGCCATGGCATGACGGCAGTCCTCGATGATCCTGGTGGCCTCCAGGCTGCGCCGGAAAACGCCGCGCCCCTGGCTTGCCCCGAAGTGGCGCAGGAAGTTGTCAACCGCTTCGCAAACGCATTCGGGTTTGGGCCAGGACGTGGCGGCATTGTTCAGGTAAACCTCCACAAAAAAGTCCTCCCTTTCTTAAGAATGTTTAGTAGAGATGAATCTCTGCTTTCGACCACTCGTAACGGAGTTTAGCCAGATGTTTCTTTCCCTCCCTGCGGTGCTGAAGACAAATACGAAGGCGCTGGGTATCGTCAGGTAAGGTGAAATCCTTCAGGAGTTGTTTAATTCCGGGACCTATGCAGGCCCAGAGGGGGTGGGAGGGAACAAGGTAGTAAAAAACCATCTGGCCGTCCCGCCGGTCGCCGATCAGGCCGGCATCTTTTAGAATCCCCAAATGACGGGAGACCCGGGGTTGGGGAAGCTTGAGGATCAATTCTATTTCACAGACACATAATTCCGCCTGACTAAGGAGTGCAAGGATGCGGAATCTGGTTTCATCTCCCAAGGCACGAAATGCTTCAATAATTTCCCGCATATACATCCTTCCTTAATACCTTTGACCGTTTCGTAAGAAATCTTCCGGAATTCCGGAATCCATTCCATTAAAGAAATAAAAATTATCAAAAAGTATAACGCAAGCTAAATATATTAATATATGGATATTCGAATATTTAAATATATTGTAAACACTCTTCCGGTAAATGTCAATAATTTAGTTGTATTTTCTTGACCCGTTTTCATTATCTATCTAAAATTGGAGGAGAGTGTTTTAAATGCGAAACAGAGCAGGAGCAAATATTATTTTTAAGCTGGGACTCGAAGGTGGGACGCGATGGGAAAAAACAGAACAGATCGCATTTACCCCTCCCGCCCGCTGGTTGGAGTAGGCGGACTTGTGCTGCGCGGCCCGGAGCTTCTCCTTGTCCGGCGGGGTGTGCCTCCCAGCCAGGGGTTATGGAGTTTACCCGGGGGAGGTGTGGAGCTGGGGGAAGAATTGGCCCAGGCCTTAAAAAGGGAGGTTCAAGAGGAATGTAGCATTTCGATTGAAGCGGGGCCTATCGTCGGGGTTTTCGATCTAATTTATCGGAGTTCTGCGGATCAGGTTGAATTTCATTATGTCCTGGTCGATTTTCTGGCCGATTACCTGGAAGGGGAGGTTCGTGCCGGTTCGGATGTCGCTGATGCCGTCTGGGTTTCTTTCGATGAATGTCTGAAATTTAATCTGGCTGAAGGTGCAAAACAACTGCTTGCTTTTTTGCGGCCCAAATTGACACCACCAAAGGAAAACCGGAAAAATTTGGGTGTTCTTTACGGGCGTATTGGAACAGGATGAGGCATCGTTAAAGCTAGAGGAGGGAAATACTTGAAATTGCCGGAGAGGCTTGCCCGGATTGCAGTTTATGTAACACCGGGAGCCGCCGTTGCCGATATCGGTACAGATCACGCTCTGTTGCCGGTCTATCTTGTAAAAGAGGAAATCTGCCAGAAGGTAATTGCCGGCGAACTCCATCCCGGCCCCTTGCAGGCAGCAAAGTCAACGGTTGCCTTTTACGGTTTAGGGAATCAAATTGATGTACGAGCAGGAAACGGGCTGCAGGTTTTGCGGCCCGGTGAAGCGGATGTGATCGCGATTGCCGGTATGGGAGGCGCAAAAATCAGGGATATTCTCCAGGCTTGTCCATCTGTACTCAAAGAGGTAAAGCGTCTTATTTTACAACCTTTAGGGGGTTCCGGAATTTTACGCACCTGGTTGCTGAGCAACGGTTGGTTTTTAACTGATGAAGACCTGGTTTTTGAGGGAGGACGCTTTTACGAGATTATTGTTTCTCAACCCGGGGTTCCACCGGAGGAAAACAAAAAAAATTCCGGGGATGGGCATTATTTTGAGTCCGAGTTATATTTAGAAATCGGTCCCAAGCTTATCGAAAAGAAGCACCCCCTCCTTATTTCTTTTTTAGAAAAACAGATTCAGGAAATGGAAAATGTAGTCAAGGCTTTAGAACGCGCAAGGACTCCTGCAGCCCGGCAAATGCAGTGCAACTGGATTAAAAAGATTGAATTTTTTAAGAAGGTGATCGCATGTCAATTAAGTGCCAAACCATTATGAACTGGCTTGAGGCGTGGGCGCCGAAGTTTTTAGCGCAGGAGGGGGACCGCATCGGCCTCCTGATCGGCACGCCTGCAAGCGAAATTAAAAAGGTTTTAGTAACACTTGAGGTTACGGAGGAAGTGGTAAGCGAGGCAATCCAGGCAGAAGTGCAGTTAATCATTTCGCACCACCCTCTTTTCCGCGACCCCTTACCCCATTTGCGTTTTGATTCTTACCCCACTTCCTTGATTGCCCGGCTGGTTCAAACCGGCATTCACCTCTATGTCGCCCATACTAATTTGGATGCGGCGCCGGATGGGGTTAATGATATCCTGGCCCGGCGTCTGGGCCTCCTCGAACTCGAATTTTTGTTTCCAATTCGGGGAGAGAAATTGTATAAAATAGCCGTTTTTGTTCCCGAGGGGTATGAAGATCCAGTGCGCCGGGCAATGTGCGGCATGGGAGCCGGATGGATTGGGAAGTATGCGGAGTGCACTTTTCAAACCGCGGGTATGGGCACCTTCCGCCCGCTCCCCGGGGCAACTCCCTTTCTTGGTGAGGTGGGAGAATTGGAAAAGGCTTGCGAGTACAGACTAGAAACAATTGTTCCGGAAGGAAAACTCTCCCAGGTGCTTGAGGCGATGCGTGAGGCCCACCCGTATGAAGAGGTAGCTTACGATGTCTATCCCCTTTGGAATCAAGGACGCCGCTACGGCTTCGGGAGAGCGGGAAAACTGGCCGAAGGAATGTCCCTTGCCAGGTTTGCGGAAGAGGTCAAGAGATCGCTGGAACTGGAAGTGGTGCGGGTTGTCGGCTCCCCGGATCGAATGGTTAGAAAAGTTGCGCTTTGCGGGGGAAGCGCGATGGTGTTTCTTCCTCAGGCTCTTAAGACAGGAGCTGATGTCTATTTAACAGGGGATGTCAAGCATCACGAAGCCTTGGATGCGATCGCCCGGGATATGGCGCTCATTGATGCCGGGCATCATGGAACGGAGCGGGTTGTTGTTCCCGCTTTAGCGGAATATTTAAAAGAAAAAGCGGAAAATGAAAAGATAGCTCTCGAGATTGTTATTTCCCGCGCTAATACCGACCCGTTTCTTTATCTTTAATGCTGCCAGCAGGAGAAAAAAGCGTTTGAATATCAAGAGAGCGAGAGGTGTAAGATGCCGGAGCAGGTTCAAAAAAAGTTGATTATTTATATAGATGGCGCCTCGCGGGGCAACCCCGGCAGTGCTGGGGCGGGAATTGTAATCTATAACGAAGCCGGACAAGTTATTGAAGAAAAGAAGAGCTATCTAGGTGAAACTACCAATAACGCTGCCGAGTACCACGCCCTTTTGCTTGCCCTGCGTACGGCGCTGGCACGAGGCGCCGCTCATGTCGAGATTTATACGGACAGCGAACTTCTGGCGCGCCAGTGGAACGGGGTGTACCGGGTGCGGAGCCCGCACCTCATTGCTCTGATGGAGGAGGCCCGCCTCCTTTCCCGCGGTTTGGAAAGCTGCAAATTAAACTATATCCCCAGAACACAAAACAAGCACGCTGATGCCCTTGCGAACCGGGCAATTGATGATGCGCTCAGTCGTGGGAAGGCAACGTAGCCTGAGCTTCGTCATCAAAGTAGAGGTCGCGTCCTAGATGAACAGCCCTCCGCGTTAAGGGTTTCGGCTCTTCAACTGCTTCGAGCCGGATTAAATTTGAGGTGTACCAATTTATTTCGGGGACCTCAAGGTCGAAAGGTGAAGCCTCGATAACCGGGTAATTTTGTTTAATAAATGTGGTTCGTTCCAGATCGTAGCTGTGAAAATTATAAATCAGGTCGGTGATGACAAAACCCATTTCCAGAAACATTTTTTGGAATGAATACCATTTTTGACGGGAGGCTTCTAGGTGAGTCAAACCCAGATACCCCACACTTTCTTGGCCTTTTAAGGCTTCAGTGCAGCGGGACAGAAACAATCTGAAACCGGGCAGGGTTTCGACGGGGTCCGTAAAGAAAGCATCGTATTGACCCGAGAGATGAGCAGGGAAGGACTCCCTGACGTCATATTTATAAAGTTTAAGATGATGCCAGTTCCGGTCTCTGGCTACCTGGCCGATAAAATTCAGAATGCGCTCATCAATTTCTAAGACCGCGATTTCTTTTGGCAACCCGGTAAGTGCCAGAGCAATGCTGGTAAGGTCGTCGTCTCCAAGAATGATAATCCTTTGTCCTTCTAAATCCCCTCGCGCGTACATTAATACGGTGCGGGCCACGGTAATTTCAGATTCGATAAAACCCTGATCAAACTCAGGGATCGCGCGCGGGCGCGCGGCTGCGATCCGGTAAAATTCGTCAGCCACATTTTGAAAAAAGGAACTGAAAGAAACCCCTCGCCCGGCACACTGTGGGCAGGTTACATTTGTTAAAGAGATCAGCCCTTTCCTCCGGGCTGCGTCATACCCCTTTTCGGTCAGCTCGAAGAGGTGGTTCTTTTCTCTGATGAGACCCTGAGCAACCAGGGAAGTAAGGGTCCCGGTATAGCGGGCGAGATGACTGTTTTGGTCCCGAATTAACTGCCAGAAGCTTTTAGGTGAGTCTAAGAGACTTCGCAGGATTTGCTTGCTAGCCTGGTTCATTTTTTAGGATCCCTCCCCAAACATTTTAAAACTTTTTCTATTTTTCGGGCAAGTCTTAAATGAGTAAAACAGATTTTTTTGTATTGGGGGGCAAAAGATGCTTTTTGATTTTTTAGTACCGCAACGTATCATTTTTGGCCCCGGAACTACAGGACGATTGGGTGAAGAGGCAGGTCGTTTGGGGCGGAAGCTGCTTCTGGTTACCGGCCGCCGCGCCCTGGAAGCGAGCGGGATGCTTGACCGGATTTTGAACCCTTTATCTGCGGCTCAACTCGAAGTTACTATTTTTAATGAAGTTGCTCCCGAACCAACCCTCGAGGTTGTGGAGGCCGGGCTTGAAAAGGCACGCCGTGCAAATGTTGATTTGATCATCGGAGTAGGGGGAGGGAGTGTGCTTGATGTTGCAAAGGCGGTTGCCGGTCTTTATCCCGCCGGGGGCCCGGCCAAAGAGTATTTTGAGGGGCGGCCTGTAGAAAAACAGGGAATTCCCTGGCTTGCGGTTCCTACCACCGCGGGGAGCGGATCCGAGGCTACCCGGAACGCCGTGCTTATCGATCCTGATACCTCCCGGAAGCAAAGCATTCGCAGCGACTACTGGATCGCGGCTGCTGCCATTGTAGATCCTGTTCTAACCATGAGCATGCCGCCATCTCTCACTGCGATCACAGGGATGGATGCCCTAACGCATGCCCTCGAAGCCTATACTTCACGCTGGTCGCACCCTCTGACGAGCGCCCTCGCCCTGGAGGCTGCCGTGCTTTTATGCCGGAACTTGTACGCGGCATATTCGCGGGGGAGCAACCGGGAGGCGCGGGAGAAAGTAGCCTTGGGAAGTTTACTGGCCGGAATTGCCCTGAACAACGCCCGGCTGGGTGCCGTTCACGGACTCGCGCACCCTGTGGGAGCCCGTTACCATATCCAGCACGGCCTGGTCTGCGCCATTTTACTTCCGTATGTAATGGAGTACAATCTGGTTTTTGTAGAGGAAAAATTCGCCGCAATTGCGCGGGCGCTGAAAATTGTGCCACCCGAAACTTCTTCAAATGTTGCTGCCCGCCGCCTCCTCTCATTTGTGCTGCGTTTGCGCGAAAGGCTGAATATTCCTGCCAAATTAAAGGATGTTGGTTTGCGCCCGGATGATCTCTCTTTTTTGGCCGAAGCCGCCCTTCCTTCCGGATCTTTAGCAGCAAATCCCCGGGCTGCAGGATTTTCGGATCTTATGGAGCTTCTCCAGGCCAATTTATGAAGACTTCTTGTGAAATTGCTGAAAAGATGGTATTTTTATACTCGATCGATCTATAAATTTTGTTGAATAATGGGAGGACCTGTCTGTGTCAAAGCTGGTTAAGGATTTTCAAGAGCAGTGGAGAGCGATTACCCGCGGTGTAGTTGAAATTGTTCCTGAGGAGGAACTTGCCCAAAAATTGCGGCGTTCCCTTGCGCAAGATAAACCTCTTAAGATCAAACTGGGGCTTGATCCAACCGCACCTGATATTCATCTGGGCCATACCGTTGTCTTGCACAAGCTGCGCCAGTTTCAAGAGTTAGGCCACGAGATTGTGCTTATTCTGGGCGACTTTACGGGCCGGATCGGCGATCCTTCGGGGCGGACGGAAACGCGGAAACAGTTAACCGAGGCTGAAGTGATGGCAAATGTAGCCACATATAAAACCCAGATCGGGAAGATTATTGATTTGGACCAGGCAAAGGTCGTTTTTAACAGCTCCTGGTTGGCGCCTCTTTCCTTTGCCGATGTAATCGAACTGACGGCGAAATATACGGTTGCCAGGATGCTGGAGCGAGATGATTTTGCGCGCCGTTACCGTGAAGGCCTGCCGATTGGGGTTCATGAATTTCTCTATCCGTTAATCCAGGCATATGACTCTGTTGTCTTGAATGCAGATGTGGAAATCGGGGGGACAGATCAAAAGTTTAATCTGATGGTGGGACGGGATCTGCAGCGAGAATACGGACAAGAACCGCAGGTTGCCATCATGATGCCTATTCTGGAAGGACTCGATGGTTTTCAAAAGATGAGCAAGACCTTGGGAAATTATATCGGAATCACAGAACCCCCCAGGGAAATTTACGGAAAAGCCATGTCTTTACCTGACGAGCTGATTGTCCGCTATTTCGAACTCGTGACACCGGTAGATCTTGACGGAATTCAAAGGATTAAAAACGGTTTAGACAAAGGCCTGCTTCACCCCAGGGATGCTAAAATGAGGCTGGCGCGGGAGCTCGTTTCCTTATATTGGGGACCAGAAGCAGCCGCCGCCGCGGAAGCGGAGTTTGTTGCCGTCTTTCAAAAGGGAGAAATGCCGGAGGAAATCCCGGAAGTTCTTTTGGATGCCCCGGAATTGGAAGGCGGAAAAATATGGCTGCCCAAGCTGCTGGTGAAAGCCCGCCTGGCAAACAGCACGTCGGCAGCAAAGCGGCTCATTACTCAAGGTGCTGTAAAGGTTGAAGGCGAAAAGATCCAGGATTTTGATGCGCTTGTTCCTGTAACTGACGGGATGGTAATCCGTGCAGGGAAACGAAAATTTGCCCGCGTCTCTCTTGGGGCCCAGAGCAAAAGATAGAGAATTTAGCTTAAATTACGTGCAGACACCTTCTCTTTATCGACTTCATATAATAGAGGTATGTTTAGAGGAGGTGACAGCATTGTTTCGCCGGACCTCAAATCTAAGAAGAGGTATGATTATCCTTTTTCCGTCGCTCGCTTTTTTATTAGTAATTTTTCTGGTTTTTGAACATAATTTGAAGCCGACGATTCGAGAGATTGCAGAAGCCAAAGCGCGGTGGGTAGCAACGGATGCGGTAAACGAGGCCATTAAACAAAAGGTTTCGGAAACTGTTGACTATCATGATTTAATTTTTGTTCATAAAGACGTGCAGGGCCGCATTGTTTTAATGCAGCCGAACATTGTTCGTATTAATCACCTGGCCGCTGACATAACACTGACAATTCAAAATACTTTAGAAGAACTGGCCGATGACCAATTCTTTATTCCCGTGGGACAGGTTTTGGGGAGCCAGTTGCTGGCGAACTACGGTCCTCGCATCAAGGTTTCGATTTACCCGGTAGGTACCGTTCGCACCAAGATTTTTGACCGCTTTGAAGAGGCGGGAATCAACCAGACGCGCCACCGGCTTTATTTAGATATTCGAAGCCGGGTGAAAGTAGTAATCCCCTTAATTACATCAAATGTAAAGGTTGCAACCCAGATACCGATTACTGATACGATTATTGTCGGACAGGTTCCGGAGACGTATGTCAAGTTTTATGCAGAAGGGTTAAAGCATTAAAGCGATTTTAGTTTCATAAAAAATATTTTGACTCTCGCTAGCTAAAAATAATTTTAAAAAAGACAAGGATTCGCCTTTTTGGAATGTGATGCGCGGTTTTTCTTAATCTTGCATGAAAAAGGGGGGCGTGGTATATTATTACTGGAAAAAACTTTTTGCGAAAAAATAGTTGAAATTTAGTCTTGACATCAGAAAGCAACCGTGCTAAGATTGGCAACGGTGCTGCTTTTCAAGGGAATATGAGAGGCAGCAGGGGTCCTTGAAAACTGAACAGCCGTGTAGGGCACTATACAAAGAATTCCACGGAGAGTTTGATCCTGGCTCAGGACGAACGCTGGCGGCGTGCCTAACACATGCAAGTCGAACGGAGCATCCGGAGCAGCTTGCTGCACCGGATGCTTAGTGGCGGACGGGTGAGTAACACGTGGGCAACCTACCTGGAAGACCGGGATAACACCGGGAAACTGGTGCTA
>DAOURU010000123.1 GCA_030627585.1 Bacillota bacterium | reverse complement strand
GGAAAAACAACAACCGTGCGGGTCCTCACAACCTTAGCTAGGCCCACGGCAGGAGATGTTTTCATTAACGGCTGGGAGGTTACCCGCCAGGTGTCGCATGTGAAAAAAGAGATCGGAGTTGTTCCCCAGCACATAAATTTAGATCTGGAATTATCAGCTTGGGAAAACCTGGAGCTGCATGGGCGCCTTTACAAAATTTCTCGAACAGAACGGCACGCTAGAACCCAAGAACTCCTTGCTTTTGTAGAGTTGAGTGACCGTGCCGGCACGCCTGTGGAGCATTTTTCCGGAGGGATGAAGAGGCGGTTGATGATTGCGCGAGCCTTAATGCACAGGCCGCGTATCCTCTTTTTAGATGAGCCGACTGTTGGGCTTGACCCCCAGGTGCGCCGCCGGATTTGGGATTTGATCAGGAGCCTCAACGGGCGGGGGATTACGATACTCTTGACCACTCACTACATCGAAGAAGCTGAACTCCTCTGCCACCGTGTGGGGATCATGAACAAGGGCAAACTGATTGCACTCGGTACCCCGGAGGAATTGAAAGCAAAAGTGGGTAAGGTTGTCGTGGAAGTGCCGAACCAAAATGAAACCGAATACCGGGTTTTTGAAAACCGGGAACAAGCTCTCCAGTATATAGCTGCATTGAACCACGATGTGGTGATCAGGGAAAGCAATCTTGAAGATGTCTTTGTGGAACTAACGGGCCATAAAGTAGGTGACTGAAATGTGGGATGCTTATACTGTTTTTTGGCGGGAATTCCTGATGCTCCGCAAAAAGTTCTTGCGGTTTTTTGCCGGAAGTATGGTCAGTCCCTTGCTTTACCTGATGGCTTTTGGCTGGGGCCTGGGCCGGAACATCCAGTTTGGTAGCGTGAGTTATCTTGACTTTATCGTCCCGGGAATTGTTGCCTTAAGTGCTATGAACGGGAGTTATAATGCAACAGGTACTTCTCTCAACATCAGCCGCCTTTACTATAAGACCCTTGAAGAGTTCCTGGTTTCCCCCATCAGTGTCTGGTCGCTTGTGCTGGGTCACGTGCTTGGGGGAGTTTTGCGCGGCCTGATATCTGGAGGGATTATCCTTGTCCTGGCCTTCTTTTTTGGTGCCCGGATGCATTACAATTTCTGGTTCTTTGTAGCCTTGTTCCTCACCTGTTTTTTGTTTGCAGCCTTGGGTGTGGTGGCGGCAATGGTGGTTAATTCCCATGAAGATATGGCGCGTTTTTCTACCTTTGTTATTCTTCCCATGAGTTTTTTGTGCGGAACCTTCTTTCGGGTAGAAAAATTCCCACCCCTTGTCGCTCACCTGATTCAGGTTCTTCCTCTTACCCATTCCGCTCTTTCGCTCCGGGCTTTTGCCTTAGATACAGGATTCCCTTTAGTTTCCTTAATAGTCTTGGGAGCTTATGCCGTATTTTTCTTCGGCTTGGGGATTTGGGTAACTTTAAGGGTGGAGTAAAGGTTCCTGGTTGTAACTAGGAGATAGAAAATTTTGAGTGAGAGAGGGGGAGCGATAATGAAGAAAATAACAGCCGTCATGTGGCACAGCCACACAACTACGATGCGGCGGGCCAGTGATTTGGTAAAAGATTTGCTTGATTTGAGCGTCTATTCGGCCCGTTTTCTCGAGGAAGGAAAAGAAGATTTAGCTTCTGCCTTAGAGGACATGAGGGAGGCCGACCTCATTTTTTTCTACCGGTCAACAGGTGAGACCATTTGGGGCGAGCTGGAAGCTGCTGTCAAAGAAATGGGGAAACCTGTAGTCTGTGCTGCTCATGATCCTGCTCTCTGGGTGCTCTCCACAGTGAGCCTCGAAGTTGTTGCCAGATGTCATCCCTATATCGTTCACGGCGGCCCTGACAATTTTGCCCAGATGCTTCGCTATCTGGCAGCGGAAGTCCTGGGGGAAGAAGTTTCTTTTAAAGAGCCGATTTCCTATCCCTGGGAGGGTATCTATCACCCTGATGCTCCTCATTATTTCAGCAGTATTGAAGAATATTTCCGCTGGTATCAGTTAAAAGAGGCTCCCACAATCGGTCTTCTTTTTTCCCGGAGTTACTGGGTAAACAGCAATCTTGCTGTGGAAGATTTTCTAATCCGTTTTTTCGAAGAAAAGGGTTACAATGTTATCCCTGTTTTCTGCTATTCTTTAAAAGACGCGGAACTGGGGACTAAGGGTTCGGGAGAAGTTATCCGCGAGTATTTCTTCGACCAGGAAGGGAGGCCGCGGATTAAGGCCCTCCTTAAGCTGATTTCGTTTTTTCTTGAAGCCAGGGCAAGATCTGACGACTTCCTGCAAGAAGATGTGGCTTCAGCAGGTGTCAACATCTTACAGCAGCTCGGTGTTCCCGTTTTCCAGCCAGTAACATCTTTTTACCGCACCGTAGAGGAATGGGCCGAGGATCCCCAGGGTTTAAACCGCGACATCGCTTGGTCGGTCTCACTCCCTGAGTTTGAAGGGGCAATCGAGCCCCTTTTCATCGCCGGTGGGCGACGGGAAGGCGATTTGGAGTTCCGGGAACCTGTTCCAGAGCGCTGCTGGCGGTTGGTGGAACGGGTGGCTAACTGGGTCCGCCTGGCCGGAAAGCCGGTGCAGGAGCGAAGGGTGGCTTTCGTTTTGCATAATAACCCCTGCGCTTCTGTAGAAGCTACAGTGGGGAGTGGAGCCAATTTAGATACTCTCGAAAGTGTGGCCAGGATCTTGCAACAGATGCAAAAATCTGGCTATTTGGTGGAGGTTCCTGCTGATGGCAGAGAACTTATTGATACCATTATGAACCGCAAGGCTATTTCCGAGTTCCGCTGGACCACCACGGACGAAATCATCAGCAAAGGTGGAGCACTGAAGCTCGTCCCGGTAGAAGAGTACCGCCAGTGGTTTGACACCCTTTCTCCCCGGGCGCGGGAACATCTTATCGAAACCTGGGGTGAACCCCCGGGAGAAGCAAAAAACGGTGTTCCCGCGGCAATGGTGCACGAAGGTAAAATCGTCGTCACCGGAGTACAATACGGAAACGCCGTTGTCTGCGTGCAGCCAAAAAGGGGCTGTGCCGGGGCGCGGTGCGATGGGCGAGTCTGCAAGATCCTGCACGACCCGGACATCCCACCGCCTCACCAGTATCTGGCCACCTATCGCTATCTCGAGCGCGACTTCGGCGTAGATGTGATCGTCCACGTGGGTACACACGGCAACCTGGAGTTTTTACCCGGCAAAGGGGCCGGTCTTTCCGGGGACTGCTACCCGGACATGGGGATCGGCGCTATCCCACACCTCTACATCTACAATGCCGACAATCCCCCGGAGGGAACCGTTGCCAAAAGAAGGAGCTATGCTACCCTGGTGGACCACATGCAGACGGTAATGACCCAGGGAGAACTCTACGACGAGCTGGCTGAACTTGAGCGGTATCTCGAGGAATACGAAAAGGCCAAAGTGGCCGACCCTGCCCGTGCTCATACCCTGGAACACCTGATCATCGAAGAGATTAAAAAGACCAACCTGGACAAACAGATTCCGGTAGATGGCGGTCATGAGTCTTTTGCCTCCATTGTCGAAAATGCTCATGCAGTGCTTTCCCTGATCCGGAATACCCAGGTTCAGGAGGGCCAGCACATCTTTGGGGAGATCCCTCAGGGTGAACAAAAGGTTGCCTTCATCAACTCCATTCTGCGTTTCGATACCGGTCAGGATGTCTCTTTGCGCCGTGCTGTCGCTGCTTTAATCGGCCTTGACCTGGCCGAACTTTTGGCCGACCAGGGAAGAATTTGCCCTCAATATGGGAAATCGCATGGAGCCCTGCTGGAGGAGATCGATCAGGCATCCCGGACCTTTATCAGGCATTTCCTAAAGGGGAAAGAGGTAGACCCGGTTTTTGCGCGGGAGGTTTTAGGAGATAAGTTCATCTGTCCTGAGGCCCTAGCATCTTTAAATGCTATTTTACCCAGGGTGCTCGAGCTCAATGACCGCATTGAGGCATCCCGGGAAATAGAATCCCTTCTCTCGGGCTTTGCGGGCAGATACATTCCCGCGGGACCCTCCGGCCTGATCACGCGGGGCCGCGATGACGTGCTGCCTACAGGACGCAACTTTTACTCCTTGGATCCGCACCGTGTACCCACAAGGGCTGCCTGGGAGGTAGGGAAGCGCCTGGCGCAAAAAGTTTTGGAAAAGCACCTCAATGAAGAAGGCCGCTACCCGGAGAATATCGCCCTCTACTGGATGTGCAATGACATCATGTGGGCCGACGGGGAAGGTCTGGGACAGATGTTCTACCTTCTGGGTGTCAGGCCGAAATGGCTGCCCAACGGGCGGGTTACTGGTATTGAGGTGATTCCCTTGGAAGAACTCGGTCGGCCACGCATCGACCTGACTGTTCGGGTTTCCGGGATTACGAGGGATAACTTCCCCAACTGCATCGAACTTTTGGATGAGGCCATTAGTACTGTTGCCGCCCTGAATGAATCCCCAGAAAAGAACTATGTCCGCAAGCACACCCTTGCCCAGTTGGACGGAAAAATGGATGAAAATGCCTGGCGGGATGCCACCTTGCGGATCTTTG
The DNA here is from genome assembly GCA_030627585.1 of Bacillota bacterium. Lineage (GTDB taxonomy): Bacteria > Bacillota > DSM-12270 > Thermacetogeniales > Thermacetogeniaceae > Ch130. The sequence goes on along the minus strand of DAOURU010000123.1, from coordinate 173 downwards.
CGGCGAAGCCCGGCACCTACCAGGCGGGTGTCAATTTGGCTGTTTACGCCTCGGCCTGGAAGGATGAAAAAGACCTGGCAGATATTTTCGTCTCCTGGAACGGGTATGCTTACGGTAAAGATGTCTTCGGGAAAGAAGCCTTTAGACAACTCCAGTCGAACCTGCGAACTGTT
>DAOURU010000338.1 GCA_030627585.1 Bacillota bacterium | reverse complement strand
GGAAATAATTATTTTGTCAAAGTTAATTCCCAGGTAGGCAAAGAAGATGTTTTCAGAGGGCAGTTTACTGTCGTGGCAAAGGAGATGAAAGAAATATGAGGATTGCCGTTGATGCCATGGGGGGTGATCATGCCCCGGTCGAAATTGTTAAAGGCGCGGTCGAAGCAGCCGTAAAAGACGGAATCCGGATTATATTGGTTGGGAAAGAGGATAGAATTCGAGCAGAATTAAATAAATACCGTTATCCTCACGAATTGATTTCTTGTTTTCATACACCAGATATCATCGAAATGAATGAGGAGTCGGCGTCAGCAGTGCGACGCAAAAAAAACGCATCACTTGTAGTTGCGACAAGACTCGTGAAAGAGGGGGATGCTGCTGCCGTTGTCTCTGCCGGGAATACTGGGGCCCAGATGGCTGCTGCTCTTTTCGAGCTGGGCCGGATTCCGGGGATTGAACGCCCCGGCATTGCGACGGTTTTCCCTTCTCCTACGGGGCCAAAGGTGCTGATTGATTCCGGGGCCAATGTAGACTGTAAAGCCCGCCACCTTGTTCAATTTGCCGGTCTGGGAAGCATTTATGCAAAAAATGTACTCGGAATTGATAATCCCAGGGTAGCTTTACTCAATGTGGGAAGTGAATCGAACAAAGGGAACGAAGCAGTTGTTGAAGCATTTCAAATTTTGGAACGGTCAAAAAGTGTAATATTTTCGGGAAATGTAGAGGGGCGTGATTTTTTAACAGGAGATGTTGATGTGATCGTGTGTGATGGTTTTGTTGGCGATATTGCTTTAAAGCTGACAGAAGGTTTAGTTGCAACCATTTTTATGATGATTAAAGCTGAGATGAAAAAAAATCCCGTTCGCTTGTTCGGTGGGCTCTTAGTAAAGCCAGGTTTTAAGGAAATTTTACAGAAACTGGACTATACAGAATACGGAGGCGCACCCCTTTTGGGTGTTCGGGGAATAAGTATCATTTGCCATGGTAGCTCGTGGGCCAAGGCAATCCGAAACGCGGTTCGTTTTGGGCAGAAAGCCGTGCAAGGAAACTTTTTGGAACTCATTAAAAGGGAACTTTAGGAGGATAATCTTTGTGAATCAGACGATCACCAGAGGCGTTTCCATCACGGGACTGGGCAAACATTTACCGGCTCGCAGGCTGACAAACGCAGATTTAGAAAAAATGGTAGATACCAGTGATGAGTGGATTATCACGCGCACCGGGATTAAAGAAAGACGCATTGCCGCACCAGGCGAGACCTCATCAAGTTTAGCGTTAAAAGCTGCGGAAAAAGCATTGGTGCAGGCGAAAATTAAACCAGAACAGCTTCAACTAATTATTGCTGCAACAATAACCCCGGATATGCTCTTCCCTGCCACGGCGTGTTTGATTCAGGCAGGCTTGGGAGCAAAACAGGCTGCAACTTTTGACGTTGGGGCAGCATGCGCGGGTTTTATTTATGCTTGCGCGGTGGGTTCGCAATTTATTGCTGCAGGAATGCATGATTATGTTCTAGTGGTTGGAGCAGATACTTTAAGCAAAATTGTAAATTGGG
>DAOURU010000147.1 GCA_030627585.1 Bacillota bacterium | reverse complement strand
TGATATCTGCCTCCAGGGCTGCCATCTCCTGATCTAATGCTCTAAAATCCCACACTTCTACTGCCTTTCCTGTCTTTTTCAGGCTATTGCTCAAACGCCTGACAACCGCCGTGATTTCATTAATAACCGCTTTCGCGGTTTCATCCCTTACTGGTTCCACCAAAGAGCCTCCTCGCGTAGCCGATTCGGGAAAAACATGCTATTCAGCTTTTACTAAACCGACTGGTTGCAACCTCGCGCTTCAAAAGCTTCAAAAGCAGTTTCTTTCAGGTATGTTTTTCTACACCAGGAAAAGAAATCCTGCCGGGTTATGCCGTCACCAGGACAATTTATATCCTGTTCGTTCCCTTTCTACCCTTTACCCCCTCCTCACCTGTTTTGCCGCAGGAGGCGGCGGAGGATTTTCCCTGATGTGGTCTTGGGCAAGTCAGAAACAAACTCAATGTAGCGCGGCACCTTGTAAGAAGCCAGATTTTGGACGCAGAAGTTCCGGAGTTCCCTGGCAGAAACCGCAACGCCAGGCTTGGGAACAACGTAAGCCTTGACTTCTTCTCCGCGCAGAGGATCAACAACCCCAACCACAGCCACCTCGAGGACTCCCGGGTGTTTGAAAAGCAGTTCCTCGACTTCGCGCGGATAGACCTTGCAGCCACCTTTATTGATCATATCCTTCTTGCGGTCGACAATATAATAATACCCGTCAGCATCAACACATGCGAGGTCACCTGTGTGGAGCCAGCCACCCCCCATCGCCGCGGCAGTCTCCTCGGGTTTATTCCAGTAACCCTTCATCAGATAAGGGCTCCGTGTAACCAGTTCACCGACCTCCCCAACAGGAAGGTCCCGGTCATCATCATCAACAATGCGAACCTCCACACCGGGGATAGCGCACCCAATAGAACCTGGTTTCTGCGGCCCCTCAATGGGGTTATGGGTAACCACAGGAGAGGTTTCGGAAAGACCGTAGCCTTCGATGATCGGAAATCCAAAGACTTTCTGGAAGCGGTGAAAGATCTCTTCAGGAACCGGGGCCGCCCCGGAAAAGGCCGTGCGCCAGGTAGAAAGATCGTGTTCCTCTTTCCTGTAGCCCTCGAGGATCTGGATGTAGAGTGTCGGAGGGCCAAAGAAATAGGTAACCCTGTAGCGCTGGAAGAGTTCAAAGAAGCGGTGAATGCTCCACCCCTTGTAAATGACCACAGTCGCCCCAGAAACCAGACTCACGTTCAGAACACAGGTCTGAGCCGCAATGTGGAAGGCCGGAGCCATCAACAGGCTGACATCATCAGGAACAAACTTCATCGTCCGGGAGAAAACAAAGGCATTCCTGGCGAGCCCATCATGGGTGAGCATCGCTCCTTTAGGGATACCGGTGGTTCCCGAGGTATAGATCAGTTCGGCGCTCGCATCATCGGCAGGTTCTGGATAAGAGCTCGTCTCTCTTCCCCGCTCCAGCAGTTCCGAAAAAGAGATGGAGCAGGGGGAACTCCCATCTGTAGTTACAACAGTTACAACCTTCGGGTAGGAAAGATCCCGGAGAAGCTCCTGGAGAAGAGAAAGCTTCTCCTGAAAGGTAATCATTACCTGGGGTGTGCAATCAGGAAGTATGGTAGTCAGGTCGTGCCTCTGGTAACCAGGGTTTACAGGAACGAAGATTGCGCCAGAACGCAGGGTCCCGTAAAAAGAAATCACGAACTCGAGGGAATTGGGAAGTAAAGAAAGAACCCGGTCACCAGGAGCGACCCCCACCTCCTGAAGGGCCGAGGCAAACCTTTCGGTCTCTCTCTTGAACTCTGCAAAGGTCAGTGACCCTTGCGGGGAAACAAGGGCGAGCTTGTTAGGAGCTTCCTGTGCCCAGTAGTCGAGAAAACCCACTAAATTCATATTCAGCCCGGTCCTGCTACGAGCCTCCCACGGACCAGGCCTTTCGCCTCCTTTCTGTGCCTGTCTTTCCTGAATGGCAGCTCTGGTCGCATAAAGAATTATTACCTTGTCATAATACTTCGTACTAAAAAGAATATCACATAACTTGAACCTTGTCAAAACAATTAAAATTGTACACTACCAACACCTCCAGTTAACACTTTTTAGATGGTATTTGAGAAATGCGCCTTCCGTATCCCGCCTTTGCGACACCTCGCTTGCGCCCTTACGGCACTTCGCCTGCCGCCTTTGCGATGCCCGCCCCCACCTGCGGTTCGCTCTTTCGCATTCCTGAAATTCTCCCCCTCAGCTGCTCCGCATCTTAATGATGCGGGTTTTGCCCTTTCTCCTAAGCCCCTTTAAAATGAGGGCGAGCAATCAGGGAGAGGAGGTGAAACAGATGGCCGTAAACACAATACCTGTGCAGTCCACCCTCCAGATGGTGGTGCAAACCGGAACCAGCGCAAACGGCGACCCGGTGCTGCGCACCCGCTCCTACCGGAACGTGAAGACCGATGCGCTAGACGCCGATGTTTACGATGTGGGGCAGGCCCTTGCCGGGCTCCAGATCCACCCGCTAAACGTCATCCAGCGGTTGAACGAAATGGACCTCGTGGCAGGAGTCTAACCGGGAGGGGAGCAGCGCTTTAAGCAGAGCGGCAACAATTTGCGAAGGGAGGTGAAACGGGAGTGATTACCAAAAGGCTGGAACTGATTTTTCAAACCGCAGGAGGAGGAAGGCTCCGGATTTCCGTGACCGACCCCCGGGAAGACCTTACCCCCGCTGAGGTGGAGACGGCGATGAACACCATCATCGCCAAGAACATCTTCAGTTCGAAGACGGGAGACGCAACGGCGATTTACGGTGCCCGCATCGTCAGCAGGGAAACGACAGACCTGATTACCGCCTAGCCGGAAAAAGGCCGGAAAAAAGCAGACCTGCCTGCCTGCGGAAGGACCCCGGTCCTCAAAAGCACTCTCCAGAACTGAAGCGGGCAGGCGGGCCTCCCCTCGGGGGAGGCCTTGACGCATTCCGCCGGGAACTCCTTGCGCGGAAAAAGGCTGCAGGAAAGACCTGTCTGCCGGGGCACAGGCAGGAATGAAGGGAGAAAGGAGGGAAGGGAGATGGAAGAGATCTGGGTGCAGCTCGGGAATTACGGCTTCCCGATGGTTGTTGCGGTCTACCTGCTGGTGCGGGTGGAGAAAAAGCTGGATGCCTTAACAGGCGCGATCGGCCGCCTGGAGCAGGTGCTTGCAATTGCCCTCCAGGCGCCGGGCCTGCAGGGCCCGGGCAAAAGATGAAAAACACCTTCAGGAGGTGAACGCATTTGGGCAGACCCTGTTGGACGCATATCATCATCCACCACACCGGGGCGGAGGAGAAAGACGCGGCGCAGGTGCGCCGCTACCACCTCTCCCTGGGCTGGCGGGACACCGGCTACCACTACGTCATCGAGCGGGACGGAAGGGTCGTCCCGGGAAGGGATCTCTCGCTACCCGGCGCCCACTGCCGGGCCGGGGGGATGAACTTCAGGGGAATCGGGATCGCCTGCATCGGGAATTTTGAGAACCACCCCCCGCTCCCGCTCCAGGAGGAAGCGCTGGAAAACCTGATCCGCGCCCTTCGGCAGCAGTACGGCATCCCGGTAGAGAAAGTACTGGGGCACAAGGAGGTGCCGGGAGCCGCCACCTCCTGCCCAGGGCGCTTTCTGGAATTGGAGCAGATCCGCGCCCTGCTCCGGCAGCCCCCATACCACGGCAGCGCTTACCCCCTTTACCGGGTGCAGGCGGGTGCCTTCCGGGAACGAAAAAATGCGGAACAGCTCGTGCAAAAGCTCAAAAAAGCGGGGTTCCCGGCCTTCATCGTACCGCCCGGAACCAGAGTACCAAGATGAAGGAGCAGATGCTAATGGAAGGGCTTGACATCGAACACATGTTCTATTAAAATAGGGCAGGAGGTGAAAACTGGTGAACATCAACATCGATTTTCGGAAAATCTGGCCGGATCTATTATGCCTCGTCCCCGTTTATGCCCGGGACGGGACGAACGGCACGGAAATTCGCCTCGAAAACCGGGGCTCCCTTTTCAGCCCTTTCAAGACGAAAACCCTGGTCCGGCAGCTTGCCCGCGTTTTTACGCTCGACTTGAAGGCGGCGCACGAAAGATACGGGGAGCTGAGCGGCCGGCGCTACGCGGTTCCCCTTCCCCTGCGCCCCGGCCTCGTCTTGATCCCGGTTTACGCCCGCCGCGCCCGCGTCAAGGACGACGGCACGCGGGCGTACGTGGTGCAGGGAAAAATCGCCGGCATTGACAGGAGAGCAAATTCCGGCCGCACGCGGTTTGTTTTTGTGGACGGAACATACCTGGACGTGCCTCACAGGTACGACAGCCTGCGGAATCTA
>DAOURU010000174.1 GCA_030627585.1 Bacillota bacterium | reverse complement strand
TCGGCGATCTCCCTCTCAATCTGCCTTAGGTCCGCTTCGATCTCCTCCAGCGGGCGCGGAGGCGTGTACTTGTAGAAGTAGCGGTTGAAGTTGATCTCGTAGCCCAACTTGGTCTTGCTGTGGTCGATCCAGGCGTCAGGAATATGCGGCAGCACTTCTCGTTCAAAGTAGGCCTGCACTTCTTCTTTGAGCGGCACGTTTTCGTAGTCGCGCAGCTCGGGGTCGGGCTCGGGATTGCACTTGGCGTCAGTGCAAATGTCCGCTGTCTCGTCTCGCTCAGACAGCGCCATAAGGATGGCCCTTAGTAATGATGAATTCGGAATGCTGAATGATGAATTCTTGAAGGCGGATTTCAACTCGGCAAGGAAGGCGTCTCGGTTTTTCCATACGCCTCTAACCGTGGGCAAAACCCCGAAGGCCTTGATTTTCCTGAAGCTGATTTTCACAGGATGTGGACTTGAGGGCGGTCGGCTGCCATCGGCGACGAGTTCTAGAGCAAGTTGCAACCGGAGCTCGGGAGCGAGCGCTAAATTCCACCGTCCGCTGTCCGGAGCGAGCGGAAGTCTTACCGGCGCCCTCATGCATAAAATAAAGCTGGTTACCGTAAATAATTATAGGGATTTATCCTTCTCCCGTTTACCAGGACCTCGAAGTGGAGGTGGGGACCGGTGGCCCGTCCCGTCGCGCCGACGGTGCCGATTGTTTCTCCCCGGCTCACCGACTCTCCCCTGCTCACATTGATGCGGGAGAGATGCGCGTAACGCGTCGCAAGACCGTCGCCGTGGTCAATGAGGACCGTCCGCCCGTAACCTCCACCCCATCCTGCAGAAACAACCCGGCCTCCCGCGCCTGCTTTTACCGGTGTTCCAGGGTCGGCAGCAATGTCAATCGCCCCGTGAAATTCCCGGCCGCGGTAACCGTATCCCGAGGTAATGATCCCTCCGACAGGCCAAATGAGCTTCCCGTTCCCCGAACCTCGCGAAACCTGGGCCCCTCCGGCCATCGCTACCATCCGTCGCGTTCCCCGGGCCACAACCTGGGAAACGGGCTCTTTCAAAATCCGGCGTGCCACAACCTCCCGCGCCACGGGCCTATCGTTCTGGCGTACAATCCGGTAAGTTACTTCTGCCTCCCCTTCTTTACCGGTCTGGCGGGTTCGCGTCTGGCCGCACCACAAACGGGAATCAAACTCCACCCGGACCTCGAAGGGAATGGCCTCTTTTTTTACTGTTGTACTGGTAATCATGACGTTGATTAAGGGCTCGGCTGCCGCCAGCTTTAATTCCTGGCCAATCTGCAAGCGGTCCGAGGTCAAGTCCGGGTTGGCCTTATAAAGGTTATCCACTAAAAGGTCATGCGCGCGGGCGATGCTCCAAAGGGAATCGCCCTCTTCAACAAGGTACGTTTGTTCCTGAATCCTTCCCTGCTGCAGCAGCGAAATGGCGTCTTGCACCGGCGCTATTTTATTGACTGCCACCTGCCGGGAGCGAAGGGCAACCCTTTCCCGAAACTCGATCTCCTCAATCTTTTCTCTGCTAAGCTTTGCCCGGTATGCCTCTTTTACCCCGGCCAATACCTGCTGCGCGGCCTCTCTGTTTCGAACTACCAGAACAGGTTCTCCGTTGACGACGATCTCTACGCCCCGTGTCAGCCAGGGAAGCCTCCGGCACGCCGCAACCAGATCCGCCCGGGAATTCAATTTTGTGCGGGGCGCCAGGCTCGTTTTATAGGTTATGGGAGCCGGAAGAAAAACATCCTGGCCGAGTTGTTTTTCCAGTTCTTTTTCGACCCGGGCTTTGGCTTCCTCTCCCGCCTGCCGGGAGGAAACATATCCAATCTCTTTTCCATCATAAAAGGCGGCATAAACAAGCCGGTTTTGGAGCAGATAAAAGTTTCCCCCCAACAATAAAAAACCGGCTAAAACAGCCGCGGCGAAACGAGGGTTTTTCACAAACTCCGGGATCTCCACCCGCTGCTTCCCGGTGCGCACATCATGAATGAAATAAGAAACCTGCCAGAATTTCTCTTTGAGGTCACTCTTCATCCAGAGCCAGCGATCTTCCCCCCAGGCCCTGGCCGATTCCTTAAACTCTATGAAATACGGCAAAATAAGATCCGCTTGCCGGACCAGCCATTCTTTCAATCTATCCTCCAGTTCGGGGTAAAGCCCGCGCAACCGAGACAAAAACGAAGGGGGCCTCTTCTTATCTTCCGAATTCATTCCTTTCCTCTCCCATGAGCTTAATATTCCAGGTTTATTTATTTATTATTTTGCGTACTTTTGTGTTATCTTCGGTAAGTTTCGGCAGAGTTGCCAAATTGAATTATAACACAGGAAAATCGAAATAAAAAGACAGGATATTCCTTAAAAGCAAAACAATAGGGTAATTTTGGGGTAATTTTGAATTCTTAGAGCAGCCACCCTAAAAAGGCCGCCCCGAGCAAAACCCAGAAGGGATCCAGGCGCCGTGTTGCCAGGAGCCCGCAGGTCAAGCCGGCAATAACGGGGAACTTCCAGGAAAAAGGTGTGCTGCGGGCAAAATAAACGGCGGCGCTGGCAAGGAGAGCAACAATGATGGGATAAAATCCGCGGATCGCCCGGTGGATGAGAGCAGACTCTTGAAACCCCTTGTAATAGTGAGTTAGGAACAGCATGATCAAAAATGCGGGAAAGACAATACCGAGCGTCCCCAAAAGTGCTCCGGAAACCCCTCCTACCCGGTAACCGATAAAGGTCGCGGTATTAATCATCAGCGGCCCCGGGGTAAGCTGGGAGAGGGCAAGCAGGTCGGCGAGCTGGGAATCAGTCAGCCAATGGTGATGCTGAACAACCTCGACGGCGATCAGGGGAACAACAGCGTACCCCCCTCCAAAACTGAAAAGGCCTATTTTTAAAAAGGCCATGAGAAAATCAAACGGATTCAACACGGTTTCTCCCGCTTCTTTTCTTCGCCTTCACCTTTCCCGCCTAATATTAAAAAACCAAGCAAACCGCCACTAATAATTACCGCAATGGGGTGCCATTTCAAAACAAGCAAGGAAAAAAAAGCTAAGGCACAGAGCGTTGAACCTTTAAAATCGCGGAGCAAGGGACGGCTCCACACTCCTAAAAAATACAACAGGAGCCCCAGGATCCCGGCCCGGAGGCCCTGAAAAATGTCAGCAACAGCGGGTAGCTTTAAAATCCGGAAGATGAAGGGGCCAACCCCCAAAATGATCAAGAATGAGGGAAGGATGCAGCCTGCCGCCGCCGCTCCGGCTCCCCCCAAACCCGCCAGGCGGTACCCGACAAAGACCGCGGTATTCACGGCATTGGCGCCGGGAACTCCCTGCGCAAGAACGGCGCCGGCAAAAAAGGATTCCCGGTCCAGCCAGCAGCGGCGCTCCACCACCTCATGGTAAATTAAAGGGAGCATGGCATAGCCCCCGCCTAAAGTGAAGGCACCGATCTTGAAAAAAACACCAAAAAGATCAAGCCAAAGGCGTGCGGCCGCCTGCTTCCCCTTGTCTTTGTCAGTTTTCGCCGGCAAGGACTTCTCCCCTTTTTGCAGCGTTTGCAGCGCTCTCGTTTTCGGAGCGCGCGCCCAGTGCCAGATAGTAAAGGGCGCCCTCCAGCCGCGCCTTGACCAGGGCACAAGCCAAAGGATCGGGACTGAAGAGGTCCCCTTGCAGCAAAGCGGCCTGGGCATGACAGCCCCCTCCGCACAAAAAACGCCCCCAGCAAGACCGGCACGGATCTTTCCGGTAGACATG
>DAOURU010000172.1 GCA_030627585.1 Bacillota bacterium | reverse complement strand
TGATTATTGCAGGTGCCAGCCCCTTGCAGGCGGTCAGGTACCAGTTGTTGATCATGTTTACCCTCACGACGGCAACGTCTTTATGCAGCATCATCCTGGGCTATCTTGCTTACCCGGCCTTCTTTACTCCGGCCCACCAGCTGCGGAGCGATCTTTTATCTTCGTGACTTTACATGATCCCCGCCGGTGTTTCTGTGCCGGGGCGGCTGAACCTGGCCCGGAACCTTTTTGAACAATTTCGACCCCCGGCTCTGCCGGGGGGTTTCTTTTTGCTTTCAGTTTTGAATATCGGTTGTTGCAGTGAACCGGCAGGGAGACGGGGGTGAAGGGGGAGGTTTGGATGAGGTTCGTACGGCCGGGAGAAGTTTAATCAGGGAGACTCCGGAATGGAGAGCGCGGATTTGGGTGGAGGGGAAGGGTTGTGCTAAAATGAAGGGGAAATTGCTTGAGGAGGCGGCGTCAAATGGAAGGTAATACTGCTAGAGAAAAACCGGCCGGAGCATGGCGGGACCCTCAATTCTGGAGCGAAGCCTGGCAGGCGGCGCGCGCGAAGTCTTTGTTCGCGCGCCAGCGTTCGGAACGGGCGGGAAAAGATTGGTGGAACCGGCGGGCGGGGCGTTTTACCGCCCAAACTCACGACAGCAATATCGAGGCGCGGGTTGTCAAGATTATGCATATGCTCGGGCACAAAGACGCCTTGAAGAAAGACGCCCGCCTGCTTGATATCGGTGCGGGGCCGGGCAATTACGCCCTTCCCCTGGCGCGGCGGGTGCAGCGGGTGGCCGCTCTGGACCCGGCCCACGAAATGCTGGAGATTTTAAGGCAGCGCGCCCGCGACCAGGAGATCACAAATATCGAGACCGTAAACCAGGCCTGGGAAGAGGTGGATCTAGACAAGGCGGGGTGGCGCGGGGCCTTTGACGCGGTGCTGGCGATCATGACGCCGGCGCTGAAGGACACGGAAAACCTCCAGAAAATGCTTGCGGCTTGCCGGGGCGTTTTGCTGGCCGGGGGGCATCTTCAACGGGAGGACCCGGTGCGGAAAGCGCTTTGGGAGGAGCTGGGCCTGGGAGAAATGCCGGAAATCTGCCCCGATCCCTTCTACGTTTTTCACTGGTTATATGCTTCCGGCTACTACCCCGACCTGGAAACAGACCACTATCATGCCGAACGGGAATTGGCTTCGGAAGAGGCAGAAGCTGAACTGGAGGACTTTCTTTTTCCTTATTTGGAGTTAACGCCGGACATTAAGCAGCGCATCGCGGAATTTGTGGAAAAGCGCAGCAGCAATGGGATTTTCCGCATGTCCCGTTCCTTTGTGGCGGGCTGGGTTGTTTGCTCCGTTGCTCCCCACACCCACCGGCACCGTCACACCCACTAAACAGGGAGCGCGGCCCCGATCTCTGCGAGATACCTTGTATTTTCAGTTTCCTGGCCGGGAATGGGGCGGTAGATAAACACAGGAAGGCCTGCAGTTTTCATCCCTCCCGAGCGTTTTAATGTATTTCAATTCTCCATAAACTCAGGTTGGGGGAGATGAGCAGGGAATATCGAAAGACCCGGTCGAAAGATACGGGCAGATAGCCTGGATAAGGAGAAGCCAATGAACGGTTTCATAGAATTCCTGCTTCAGTACGGTTTAACAGGCTTGATTCTGGTTGCGTTTGCAGAGGCCTCTTTTTTTCCAATTCCTCCTGATACCCTGCTGGTTCCCCTGGTGCTGGTGGAGCCGGGGCGGGGTTTCTGGTACGCTTTCGTCTGTACCATTGCCTCGGCCGCGGGCAGCCTCTTCGGCCATTTTCTGGGGAAGCAGGCGGGACGCCCCTTGTTGGAGCGTTTCGTGCAGGGAAGTCGCCTCGCCCGGGTCGAAGATCTTTTTCAGAAGTACGGGGGTTGGGCGGTGGCATTTTCCGCTCTGACCCCCGTTCCCTACAAGGTCTTCACCGTCGCCGCAGGAGTGTTTTTCGTAAAGCCGCGGGTTGTTTTTGTAGGCTCTTTGCTGGGCAGGGGGTTGCGTTTCTTCTTTGAAACACTTGTCGTTGATATTATGGGGCCGACTGCAGTTGCCTTTCTGAAAAATTATTCGGGGCCGGCCACCTTTGGTCTCGGGGTTTTGCTGATCGGTTTGGCGGTATGGTATACTTGGTATAGAAAAAAGCATTGCAAATGATTTTTAAAGATAGAAGGGACACTCAAAGTCTGAGATAGTATTTCACCGCATTTTAATTAAAGGGGGGCCTTGCCGATGCCAGATGCGGCCCGGGACTTGCTTTCGACTGCTGAAGTTTGCCGGGTTTTAGGTATCACGCCGCGGGAGGTTTACCGTCTTGCTGCTGAAGGCTATTTGGAAATCAAGCGCGTTCACCGCTGCAAGCACGGGAACATCCCGTTCTTTAGCGGGAGACAGGTAGAATCCGTGCGGTGTGAGTTGCCCCGGATCTTAAGAAGATGGGAAGGGGAGGAGGGTGCTGAAAAGGGAGCCGCAGCCGCCTGGAAGCGGCTCAAAGACTGGCGTTCCTACCACCGGACCAAATTAAGGAAGGAAAGGTTCCTCCAAGCCCTAGACGATCTCCCGGAAAAAAGCGGTTTCCTCCTGCGCGGCGCATATTATCTTTATCACCTGAACCATTACGCGAAGGCAGGGGAAGCCTATCTTTACGATCTCAAGGAAAAAGTCCTCGCTTTGATGGCGACTCATTTTACCCCCGAAGACGGGTTGCAAATCTACTTTGTTCCAGGTCCGGGGCGCGTTCGCCTCTGCCCCGCGTGCAGGCGCAGGGCGCGGAGCCAAAGAAAAACCTATGTTGAATATATTCGTTTAACCGGAGGGTGCCCCTGCTGCCAGAGGGACGAGGGTTATTACAGCCTGTATGAATTCCAGATCGAATCTGGGGAGCACCGTTTTTGCTTCCATTCTCCCGCGCAGCTTGGCCGGAAGTGGTTCAAAGGGAAGGAGATCCCCCAAAAAGAGGGGCGGGAGCGGGAAGGCGGCTACCCCTTCGGGAGGCCGATTTTCCCCGGTGAAGCTGCTGCTGTAAACCTCGCCGAGGTTATCGAGGAGCTTGAAAAATTCCTCAACTTGTTTGCGGAATGACCTAGCGCGCCGCCTGCGGAGCATCTTTGCTTAAAATAAAAGAAAGGTTCCCCAACCCGGAGATTCGCAAGAATTTCGGGATGGGGTTTTTTGTTTAGGTTCAAAAGCCTGCACCTGTCCAGGGGTGCCGAAAGAAGCACGCTTGCGGTCTTGAATGGAGGATAAAAGCATATAAGAAAAATAAAAGCATATAAGAAAAAAGAGAGAATCCTTGCCGCCGGCAATATCATCCCGTCGAGAAAAGGTTCTCCGCAATCCTTTCTTTCAGCTGGAAATTGGCCCACAGGACTCTCACGGGGCCGAAGTCTGGTGGGCTGAGGGAGTAAACTAAAGGAGGATCCGGATGGACCGGATTATCCTGGTGGCAACTCTTACTGCCGTGATCCACTTTACCGATACCCTCTTTCATGCGGTTCGCCTCTCGGGGGTGAAAACGCGGCGTCTTGTCACGGCCTTTTCTCTCTACCAGCTTATTTCCCTGCTGGCCGGAGCAGCCAACATGATTCAGGTGCCGCTTCTTTCCGCTGTTGTGGAACAGGGGATTAACGCCGGTTACCCGTCTTATCAAGCCCACCTTAACCAGCTGCAAAAAGACATCAGATTGATAATTTTTGCGGCTTCGGGGGGAACCGCAGGAGCCGCACTTTTTGCCCCTCTCGCTGTTTTTATCTTTAACAGGG
>DAOURU010000142.1 GCA_030627585.1 Bacillota bacterium | reverse complement strand
CTGAGCACCTGAGGCGGCACGTATGCGGTTGCCAGTCTCAGGCGCATGTGATCAGGATAGTAGAGGACTTCGGCCTGCTCCCCTTTCTTTTTGTGTTCTGAATTTGCCATCCTGTAACAACTCCTTTCGATGTAGACTCGCAGGTTCTAATTAAGGATCAGGGCCGGTGCTTGCCCAACATTTACCAGTTTATTTTATGCAGGGTGAAGATAAATGGTGCCAGTCACAGGGCAGATACGGTCCGTCCCTGCCCGGCATCTGTCCTGGCAAAAATATCTTCCGGGGCTCAGCTTCTTTACCGGAGCAGAAGAAAGGAGTTATAATGAAACGGGACAGCCTGGATTAATTGCGCAAGCAGAGGCTGTTTGAAGCTTGCACTTTCCGGGATCATTAAGGGAATGAGGCAGGAGAGCGTTAAGAGGAAGAGGACAGGCTGGAAAGAATGAAAGACTGAAGGGAATGGAGCAGGCATGAAAAAGATCACGGCCTGGCTGCGCTTCTATCTCGCATTTCTAGTTGCACGGCTGGCGGCCTTCGGGTGCCGGATCTGCGGGCACCCGGGGACGTCTCTGCCCGGCGTGCTGGCCCTCAAGATACACCCCGATCTGGTAAAATTCCTCACCCCTGCCTACGAGAAGGTGCTGGCGGTCACAGGAACGAACGGCAAGACCACCACTGCCAACCTCCTGGCGCATATCTTGCGGGGGGCGGGCCTTCAGGTCGCCCACAACGCCGAGGGCGCCAACATGCTGCCCGGCGCGGCGACCGCCCTGATCCGGGACTGTTCTTGGCTGGGGAGGCCGCAAAGCAGGGTGGCGCTCCTTGAAGTGGATGAAGGAAGCGTCGGGAAGGTCTTCGCTGCCGCCAGGCCGGAGCTTGTGATCGTGACGAATTACTTCCGCGACCAGCTTGACCGCTACTGGGAGCTGGAGCGCATGACGGCGCTTCTCAGGAATGCAGTTGCGGAGCTGCCCGAGGCAGCCTTGATTTTAAACGGGGACGACCCCCTCGTGGCAGCCGCGGGCCGCGGCTGCTCCCGCGCCCGGTACTTCGGCGTTGTCCAGGAAGCCGGAGCGCCTGATGCTGCTGCGGATCTAAATGCTTCGCAGCAGGCTGCCGGGGGGCGTTCCGGGAACGCCGGCGAAACCCGCGAGGGGAGGTTCTGCCTCTGCTGCGGGACTGCTCTTGCATACCGCTACTACCACTACGGCCAGCTCGGGGACTATTTCTGTCCCAACTGCGGCTTCCGGCGGCCGGCGCTCGATTTCGCGGCCTCTGATGTTAAAGCCGGCGACGTATTAACCTTTTCTCTGCACTATCCTTTATCCGGCCCCGGCTCGCCCGGCTCCGGTTCGCTCGACTCCGGTTCGCCCGACTCCGATTCGCCCGGCAATGACTTCAACAGCGGGAGCCCGTCCGGCTCTTCCCGCACTTCGGGAGCCCGCCAGGGCCTTTTGCTTGAGGCCCCTCTGCGGGGATTCTACAATGTTTATAATGTCCTCGCGGCCGGCGCCGCCGCGCTGACCCTCGGGATTCCTGCCGCCGTCCTCAAAGCCGCTCTGCCCGGCTATACTCCGGCTTTGGGGAGGATGGAGGAATTTATTTTCGAGGGGCGCCCCTGCACCCTCGCTTTGATTAAAAACCCCGCCGGGGTAAACGAGGTGTTGAAGACCGTCCTGGGCGGGGAGACCGAGAAGGCGCTCGTAATCGCGATCAACGACATGGGAGCAGACGGGCGGGACGTTTCGTGGCTCTGGGATGCCGACTTCGGGCGGCTGGCCGAAGCGCGCCTCAAAAGGATCGTCTGCGCCGGGAGGCGCGCCGCAGACCTTGCCGTCTGTCTGAAGTACGCCGGGATCAACCCCGAAAAGCTCGTGCTGGCTCCGGAGCGCCCCGCAAGCCTCAAGATTCTAGCGCAGCAGGGAGCGGAGGGGGCGGAGGAGTTCTACGTCCTGGCTACATACACGAATCTCTTCGACTACGCCAGGCTCCTGCGCCGCTGGGGAAGGGTGGTGGAAAGAGGTGCGGCTCAAAGTGTGCCATCTCTATCCTGATCTTTTAAATTTGTACGGGGACCAGGGGAACGTTCTCATTTTCTGCCGCCGGGCGGCCTGGCGCGGGATTAAGGTGGAGCTTGATTCTGTTTCCCTTCACGACCGGGTGAGGTTCACCCATTACGATTTCATCTTTTTAGGGGGAGGGGCCGACCTCGAACAGGGGCTGGTCAGCAAGGACTTAGAAAAAAAGGGTCCCCTCCTCATCGAGGCCGCTGAGGCAGGGGTCGTGATTTTGAGCATCTGCGGGGGATACCAGCTGCTGGGCCGCTCCTACAAAACGCAGGGCGGCGCCGTCCTGCCCGGTGTCGGCCTTTTCGACATCCACACCGGGGCGGGAAGGAAGCGGCTGAAGGGGAATATTCTCCTGGAGCTGGCCCCGGAGCTCCAAACCGAGGTGAACCTCTGCTGCGGCCGGCGCAACAGCTGCGGCAGCCGGAACGAGAACCGGCGCGGCAGCGAGTCTGGTAGCCGCACCGGCGGGCGGCATGAAGTCCGGCCCGGGAAGCAGCATGAAGCCCGGCCCGGCAACCGGAATGCGGCGGGGGCGCTCACCACGCTTGTCGGCTTTGAAAACCACTCGGGCCGTACCTTTCTCGGCAGTTCCGTACGGCCGCTGGGGCGGGTCCTGAAGGGGAATGGAAACAACGGGGAGGACCGGACGGAAGGTGTCTGGTACAAGAACGCTTTCGGCACCTACCTCCACGGCCCGTTTCTTTCGAAAAATCCCCATTTTGCCGATTTGCTGCTGGCGCGGGCGTTGTCCCGCCGCTGGGGGCCGCAGCAGCTTTTGCCCCTCGACGACACCCTCGAACTGCACGCCCACAATGTCATGAAAAAACGCCTGCAGAAGGGCTGCAGGCGTTAAAATCCGGTACGGGTATCTATTGGAGAGTGCGAACTTTCCCTTATGACGGGATTTCATAGGGGATGATCTTGTTCTCCCAGGTTCTCAACAAGAGCTGGTTCCCCTTTTTCCCCAGCAGGTAGTTGGGGGCAACCGGTGTTTTCCCCATTCCGTAGGGGGCGTTGATGATGTATGTCGGTACGGCCAGCCCGGAGGTTTGCCCACGCAGGTTTTCCATGATCTTGAGCCCTTCGTCAACGGACGTGATAAAGTGGCTCGTGCCCTTGACGTTTTTTGCATGGAAAATGTAGTAGGGCCGCACCCGGATTTTCAGAAGCTCCTGGTTGAGCTTCTTCATCACATGGGGGTCGTTGTTCACCCCCCGCAGCAGTACCGCCTGGTTGCCTAAAACCGCCCCGGCGCGCACCAGGAGATCGCAGGCCTGCTTCGCTTCAGGAGTGACCTCCCGCGGGTGGTTGAACTGGGTGTTGATGTAAATGGGCGGGTATTTTTCCAGGACGGCACAGAGTTCTGGCGTTACCCGCTGCGGCAGCGTCACCGGTGTCCGCGTCCCCAACCTCTTGATCTCAACGTGGGGAATGGCATGGAGCTCCCCCAGCAGCCAGTCGAGCACGAGGTCGTCCAGCAACAGAGCATCCCCTCCGGTCACCAGCACGTCCCGGATTTCCTCATTTTCCCGCACGTATTGGAGGGCCGCCTCCAGAACCGCGCGCGGCCGGTGGTGGTCCCCTTTCCCGATGTTGCGCCTCCGCTGGCAGTGGCGGCAGAACATGGCGCACTGGTTCGTGACGTTGATGATCAGGCGGTCGGGATAGCGCCTCGTGACTCCCGGCGCCGGAGAGGTCCAGGTTTCTGCCATGGGATCCTCGCATCCCCGCATGTCAGTAATCTCAAAGCTTGAAGGGATCGACTGCTTCCAGAGCGCCCCGTGCGGCTCGTCGCACATCACCAGGGCGAGGTAATAAGGAGAAAGCGCCCAGCGGAGATGCCCGCTTACCCCGGCAATCTCCTCCCGGTCTTGGTCGCTTAAAGCGAGAAACCGGGCGAGAGTCTGAACACTGGTGATCCGGTGGGAGAGTTGCCAGTGCCAATCGTTCCAATCCTTTTCTGCGGCACTGAAGGCCCTCAACACCCTCTCCCGCGCCTCTCTGTAGGCAGGCGCCAGGTCGAAGCCTGTCGGGATCATCCTTTTTGCTGCAAGATAGTCTTTAATCTTTTCCTTCAGTTCTGTTGCCCGTTCCCGGGCGGCGTGTTTCTTTTCCTGATTTCCGGCGTGTTTATTTGCTTCGTGTTTGGTGGAAATGTTTTGTTCAAAATTAGGAAATTCAAGGGCCAACTGATCCACCATCCCTTCTTTTCAGTTTTCTTTTCGCGTCTGACTGCTCGGATCTTTTATCAGCTTTGGAGTTGACGCTCTTGTCCTTTTGCTGGGCAGAATCAGGCGATTTTTATTTTGCAAAACAAAGCTGCCCGGAACGCGAGCGTTGAGGGCAGCATAAACTTCCCCTTGACCAAAACAAGCTTT
>DAOURU010000233.1 GCA_030627585.1 Bacillota bacterium | reverse complement strand
ATCCTTTCATCTGCGCCGCAACTATGTAAGCGGCATCGTAAGCTGTGAGGCTGTACTGCTTGCTGACAGAAAACATTTGCAGGGGATTCTTTTCCACAT
This sequence comes from Bacillota bacterium, assembly GCA_030627585.1. Lineage (GTDB taxonomy): Bacteria > Bacillota > DSM-12270 > Thermacetogeniales > Thermacetogeniaceae > Ch130. The sequence goes on along the minus strand of DAOURU010000233.1, from coordinate 2,670 downwards.
CGACCCAACGAATATCCAACGCGGCAACTGCGGCAGCGAGATCGTTGAGCACGCACTCGTCAATGCGGTTACGCTTCCTGGCTACCAGGCAGGCGTTGAGGAGCTCGAGAATGAGCAGCCTTGGCGCCCAAAAGGTAATCCTGCCGAGGGCGTAATTTTCCATTAACAAATGGGCTTGAGAGGAGCTTTCATCGGGAAAGAAGGCGGCGAGAATAACGCTGGCGTCAACCACCACATCCACGCGGGGGCGCTCTTCGCTGGTCATTGCTGTTTCTTGTCGCTCCTCGTTTCCAGCTGCCGCCGCGATTCTTCAAGTATATCCTGTGCTGTTACCCCTGCTTTTTTTGTAATCTGGCAGATTCTTCGCATAGCAAGGTAATTGCGTATTCTTGTTAAGTTTATATATTCGTCATAAGGCAAAACCGCAGCTACGGGAACGCCTTTTTTCTCAATAATTGTGTTTTTGCTGTCTTCCGCACGACGGATAACCTCCAGGAACTTTGCTTTGGCGCGGCTTACGTTTATGGTCATCATAGGTAACCACCTCCAATGACTACATTATAGCCGTTTCCGGGAAAAATGTCAAATTCCCTCCTGCCGGCGGTCACTGAAGAAGTTACCGGCAGCACTTACAAATTCATAACACCAGGGGACATTGGGGAAGGTAGATATGGTGCCACGTCGATGAAGCGAACCTTTTCAGTACGGCATTGCTGGCCGGCCAAGTCGATGTCTCACAGCCCGTACGTAGCGACGAGTTCCTTTTATTTACTATCAAGCGTAGCGTCCACATTTCTACATTACTATTATGAACAACAAGATACCATGAATAAATGAAGCGGAGGGACCTATACGAAATGTCCCTTCGCTTACTTTTGGCTTGGCACCTTTTATACTATGGAGGGGGCCCGGGTTGGTGGTCGAGATCTTTTAATTGTTTGAGGAGCGACCCCCGCTCCCACCTGACGCGAGGAAGGTCCATAAGGCCGGTTTTCCGGTCCACCAATCCTTCCCGCCCGGTAAACATGCAGCGGAAACCGGCCATCCTGGCGGCCTCCTGAACCTCCCCGCTCGTGTAACCAAAAGGAAGGGAGAGCACGGACGACGGCCTCCCCACGATCTCCTCGAGGACAGCGCGGGATACCACAAGATCGTTCCAGATCCGGGCCCGGCGTTCATCTCTGGTTTCAGGCCTGCCTGTCCAGGGACTGTGGAGTTTTACCTGGTAGTAAGGCTGTCCGTCAAACGGTACTGTGCCCCTCGTGGGTGTGGGAACCCACGGCAACAAGCCCACTCGCTACCATCAACCGCAACTGCTCCGGAGAAAACTTTGGCAGGTGGGGCTCCTCCCGGCGCACCGGGGCGAGCCACTTGGTAATAGGGAAGACAACCAGCGAGATTCGGCGCGCTTTCAGGACCGGAAAAGCCAGACTGTAAGTGCTCTCATACCCGTCGTCTGCCGCCAGGAGAACGGCACCAGGCGGCACATCACTCCGCCCCTCAACAAAAGCAAGGAATTGGTCCAGGGTGATGAAAACGTAGCCGGCCCTTTGTAGGGAGTCGAGCGTTTCCCGGAATTCTTTCAAGGAAACGGTATAGGGCCCCGGCTTTTCCTGTATGTGGTGAAAGAAAACAACCGCCACCCGGTGCCCGGAAGCTATCGCCCCTCGAATCCTATTTTGTTTTAAGCAGGAAGGCCTCGTAGCAAGAAGACTGCCAATGGAAAATATACAACCCAGCAACAATACCTAAACCCTATATAAACCGTGTCGTCCTTGATTTATATGCTGGAAAGGCATTCGTTCTTGCCTTAGCAGGTAAAATACTGGTATAATATTGTAAGCGTAGTGAAAAAAATTCATCAATTTATTCGCATAGATTGACATTTGCAATAAGATTAAAGGCAGAAACGGACATCAGACCAAAAACGGAGGGAGGTTGTTTTCAGGTGAATTCAACTCCAGTAAATGTCGCGGCCCAGCAAACAGCCGCGACTAAAAAGACATACACATATGAAGACTACCGGAAACTTCCGGAAGGTGCTCCTTACCAGTTGATTGGAGGAATGTTAATAATGACCCCGGCGCCGTCGACTTACCACCAGATAATTTCCATGAAACTGGAAGTTAAGCTGGCCAATTTCGTCATGGAAAGAGATCTGGGCCTTGTTCTCGACGCCCCTCTGGACGTCTACTTTGAAGAAAGCGAAACATATCAGCCCGACCTTGTTTTTATCGCCAGAGAAAGGTTGTCAATCATAGAACCTGATAAAATAAACGGCGCCCCCGACATGGTAGTGGAGATCCTATCCCCCGCCACCGCCTATTACGACCTGCGGAGGAAGTTTAAAATTTACGAAAAACACGGGGTACGGGAATACTGGGTGATCGACCCGGAAGAGCAAAGCGTGGAAATATTCGCTCTGCAAGACGGCAGGTTTACTCTCGAACAAAAAGCGGAAAAACAGGGAACGGTCAGCTCAAAGGTAGTCGAGGGATTCACTCTGCCGGTAGAAAACATTTTTTCGTCTATAAGTGGGCAAAACAGGGCCGTTTCCCCATTTACAAATTGGGAGAAAGAGCAGCCCGGATCCGCATTAAAGACCTCAAAAAGTTCTTGATACAGGCTAGGCCGCTTTACGAGAACAGGTCTTCCGACAGACGGTAATAT
>DAOURU010000165.1 GCA_030627585.1 Bacillota bacterium | reverse complement strand
CGCCAGGCCGGTGAGATCCTGAAAAATACGGGTTATGAAGAGATTTCGCTTGTTTCTTTAAGCAGTCTTGATTACAGCTCTCTGGAAGCTTTCTTGCCTCCCCTGCGGGAGCAGTGCCGGCTTGCGCGCACAGGCATTTCCCTTCCTTCGCTCCGGGTAGACTCTTTCAGTGTCGGGGTTGCCCGGAACCTTCCCGGGGGGCGGAGGTCAAGCATTACTTTTGCACCGGAGGCGGGAACCCAGCGCCTTCGGAATGTGATCAACAAGGGGGTTAGTGAAAGCGATTTCCTGGAGGCTGTTAGGGCTGCTTTCGAGGCTGGCTGGTCGGCGGTGAAACTTTATTTTATGGTGGGTTTGCCTGTTGAAGAGCGGGCGGATTTGGAAGGGGTTGGCGACCTCGTTCAAAAAGCAAAGCAAATCGGGAGGCAGGTCTTCAGGGGGCGGAAAAGGGTTCAGCTTACGGTCAGCGCCTCCTCCTTTGTACCTAAGGCTCATACCCCCTTTCAGTGGGAAGGGCAGCAGCCGCGCGAGATTCTGGAGGAAAAGCATAGATTTTTGCGGAACCTTATTCAGAAAAGCGGGGCTTTTTACAACTGGCATCAAGTAGAAATGAGCTTTCTTGAAGCCGTTTTTGCGCGCGGGGACCGCAGACTGGCTGCGGCTTTGGAGGGGGCGTGGCGCCGGGGTTGCAGGTTTGATGGGTGGACAGAAAATTTCCTCTTTCCGTTATGGGAGGAAAGCTTCAGGGCTGCCAACCTCGACCCCAGATTTTATGCCGAACGCCGTTTAGGGTACGAGGAAGCGCTTCCCTGGGACCTGATCGATCCTGGAATTGAAAAAGATTTTCTGGTGCGCGAGTACAGGCGCGCCCTCGCCGGGCTTCCGACTTTAGACTGCCGCGGCGCTCCCTGCGAAGGGTGCGGAGTTTGTCCTGCATTCGGTGCCGCTCCCTTCTTGAGCAGGGTACGCCCGGGCGAGGAGAAGGAGGGGGAAGGGGGAGGCGGTGTGCAGACTGTGAACCGGGAAAGGACTATTGACGGGGAATGAAAATGATGCCAAAGTACCGGATCGAATATGCAAAAAAGGGTTTTGCCAGATTTCTTTCTCATTTGGAACTCCTGCGCACCTTCAACCGCGCCTTGAGGCGCTCCTCTTTGCCCTTGAACTTCACGAGAGGTTTTCGCCCCCGGCCGAAAGTATCCTACGGCCCCCCTTTAGCTGTTGGAATCGCGGGTCTGCATGAGTACCTCGACTTTGAATTAACGGAGCCGGTTTCTGCACAGGAGGGCCTGGAACGCCTGGCGCCTCAGCTTTCCGCGGGTTTAACTGTCCGGAGGCTTGCGGTACTCCCTCCCGCGGCGCCCACACTGAGCAAGTTTTTGAACTGTGCCTGGTATCAGGTTGCGCTCCAGCCTGCGCAGGCTGATACCGCTGCCTGGCAGCGGGTAATCAGTGAATTAACAGAAGACCCCCGGCCCTGGCTTCATGAACGACCTAAAGACGGAAAGGTTTACGATGTCAAGGCGGGGGTGAAAGCGGGCCGGGCTGTTTCCGGGAGAGAGGGTCTTTTGCTTGATTTCCTGGTCTTGCTTGACTCCCGCGCGGTTCCGCTCCGGGAGTTGTTAGAGGCTCTTTGGAAAAAGGCTGGGGCGCCAGGCCGCCCGCGCCTTACCCAGGTCACCCGGATCGGCCTTTTCCAGCAGCAGCTGGACGGCTTGGTCACCCCTTTAGGTGATGTCAAGCAGTTTGATTAAGAATAAATTGCGAGGGGAAGCAGAAAAATGTTGAAAGAGATCTTAATTGAGGTTACTAAAGAAGAAATAAAAGTTGCCGTTTTGGAAAATAAGCGGCTTGTAGAGGTTTATTTGGAGCGTTCTTTCCAGATGCGGTTGGCAGGAAACATCTATAAAGGAAGGGTTGAAAACGTTCTTCCCGGGATGCAGGCAGCATTTGTGAACATCGGATTGGAACGCAATGCATTCCTTTATGTAGAAGACGTACACGACGATTCCAGAGTTTCGGAATTGGGCCTGGAGAAAAAGCCGCATGCCTCTCTTCCGATTCAGAATCTCCTCCAGGAGGGGCAGGAAATTCTCGTCCAGGTTGTGAAGGAACCGTTTGGTACCAAGGGGGCACGCCTTACGACCCAGCTGACTTTGCCCGGGCGTTATGTGGTCCTTCTTTCTGATTTAGACTGCGTTGGAGTTTCCCGAAGGATCAGTCCGGAGCGCGAGCGGGAACGCCTGAAAGCGCTGGCCGAGGAAATCCGCCCCCCTGGCGCGGGTCTCATCGTCCGCACGGTTGCGGAGGGAATCAGCAAAGAAGAGTTGCGGGCGGATGTTACGGCCCTTTACGAATTATGGCATCGGATTCAGGCAAAAGCGCGGCGGAGCCCGGCTCCCTCCTTGATTCACCGGGAGCTTGAACTTGTCTCCTGGGTTTTGCGTGACCTTTTCGGAGATGATGTGGACCGGCTGGTAATCAACGACCGGGAGGCCTATGAAAGGGTTTTAGAATTGCTGGAAGTGCTTGACTCTCACCTCCGGAACAGGGTGTACTTGAACGAAACAGACCTTTGGGGAGAGTACGGGCTGGAACAGGAGATTGAACGCGCTCTCCGCCCCAAGGTCTGGCTGCGGAGCGGCGGGTATTTAGTGATTGATGAGGTGGAAGCGCTTACGGTGATTGACGTAAATACCGGGAAATATACAGGGAGCAAGAACTTTGCAGATACCGTTTTTCGCACCAATTTGGAAGCGGTGCAAGAAGTTGTCCGCCAACTTCGCCTCCGTAATTTGGGAGGAATCATCATCATTGATTTTATCGATATGGACTTTCAAGCGCACCGGACCGAGATTTTAAAGCGGTTGGAGGATGAACTGAAAAAGGATAAAACCCGCACCTATGTTTTAGGGCTGACGCAGTTGGGCCTGGTAGAGCTAACCAGGAAAAAGGTGAGACCCAGCTTGAGCAGTTTGCTGGAAAAACCCTGCCCCTACTGCGAGGGGAAGGGGCGGGTGCTTTCGGAGGAAACTGTGAGTTTGAAGGTCTCTCAAGAGCTGAGATCCCTTGCACAAAAAAGCGACGCTCCCGCATTTCTGGTGGAGGCAAACCCAAGTGTGGCCGCCTTCCTGATCGGGGGAGGAGGGAACCGCCTGCGGGAACTGGAAAACGAAACAGGGAAGCAAATTGTTGTGAAGGGGGTTGAGTCCCTTCATCTCCAGAAGATCAATATAAGAGCCCTCTCCAGCGAAGAGGAAATTGCAACCCTTTTCGCGCCGGTAAAAGTGGGACAGATTCTTGAGGCTAAGGTTGAAGAGGCGCATGCCACAAACCCCAGGGATGGGATCGCCCGACTCGACGGCTACATCATAGATGTGGAGGAGGGGCGCGCATTTATTGGAGAGAAAATTTCCCTCGAAATTGTGAGGGTTTTTCGCACCTATGCCAGGGCACGAATATGCGAAAAGACTAAAGGTTCAGCAAAAAAATCAAAGACCTTTGCCAAAAAAAACAAATGAAAACCGGGGGAAGTGAATCCCCGGTTTTTGCAGGAAGACTTCCTTTAAATTGATGTTGATGGTGCGATCCCCATGCCTCTTCTCTGGAACCCCTTCTCGTTTGCTTGACAGGGAATGGGGGAGGTGCTACAATGCGCTTATAGCACATCTTTACCCGCGAAAAGTGAGTGCTTGCCTGAAGACAGAAAAACAAGCGCGCAGGGCGGGTTTAAGTGCACCGTGTTGGTGCCACCTGAAACTCTGGCGGAAAGGGGAAAGAAAATGTTTGCGATTGTTGAATCCGGCGGCAAGCAGTACAAAGTTCTGAAAGGAGACGTCGTCCGGGTAGAAAAACTGGATTCTGCACCGGGAGAGAAGGTAATCCTGGAGCACGTCCTTGCTGTGG
>DAOURU010000192.1 GCA_030627585.1 Bacillota bacterium | reverse complement strand
GTAGGCGGTTGTTTATGGGATTTCAGCAAAACACTCAACTGCCCGTTGGGCTCCAGGACGGCAAACTCAACATCACCGATATTGAAAACCCCTTTGTCCCTCAGTTGAGTCAGGAGATCATCGAGATTATAGCGAAGCCGGCCCATGTTCTTTTCCATAATCTTACCGTTCTGCACAACGACCGTCGGTTCACCCTCGAGGAGCTTCCGCGCCACCCGGCTTTTCAGGGAAACATATCCCATCAGGTAAGTTAAAGCAGCAAAAGTAATCAACGCAGCAAGAATCACCCAGGGGCTGATGAGGGTATCAACAGCCAAACCGGCAGCAAGGGACCCGATCGTAATTCCCGTAACGTATTCGTAAAAAGTCAGCTGGCTCAACTGCTCTTTTTCCAAAATGCGAGTTACAACCAAAACGGCAAAAAATGCGAGCACTGTTTGGAGAATTACTTTCAGATAAATGGGATAGGGCAAAGCGTTTCACACCTCCATAAAAATGCGTGTTCTTTTAGCGGGATTTCGCGGCGGCAGTTGTCCTCCGGCTGCTGAGGATTTTTTCGGTTACCTGCCGGAAGAGGTCGAAGATCTCGCCCCGTTCTGGAATCCGCCGCAAGACAAAAAATTCCTCCTTTTTGGATGCTGCCATCATCTCACCTCCAGGCTTAAGCCGCCCTTGACAGGAAAGGCTTCATCCTGAAGTATGGCCGGTTTCTCCCTTTTTTATCCCTGCACCGGCTTTTCAAAGAACACCTCTGGGAGCCGGTCGGCTCACCATTGCGACGAGTTTTAGGGCGAGTTCAACCATAGCACGCAAAAGCAAGCGCTAAACTTTGCCATCTTCTGGAAACGAGCGGAAAGGCTTACCTAGCAATAATGAAGGTCCAATGTTTTCTCGCGGTAGTGGGTCGGGCAGATGAAGACGAGGTATTTTTTGTCCCAGAGCGTACATATGATGTCCAGGTCGTTGAAGCGAAGCCACTCTTTAGTATGGGCGTGGAGGATGCTCATCTCTTTTTCTGAAGCCTTCTCAACCTCCATGACGGGAACGTAGTACAAGCCGTTGAGGTCTAGAGGGATGTTTTAAATGGATGCTCGTGATGCCCAAACAAACGGGGTACGGAAAAAAGGCTTCTTGAGGCCAAAGGTTGTGCTCATGGTGCTTGCCGCCCTGCTGGTTGTCGGTGCCGGGGCCGGGGCGATCCTCCTGCAGGCAAGCAAAAAGTCCGGCTGCGCCGGCTGGTAACCTTTGGGCAGGAAAAATACGAACTGGGAGAAAAGAATGATTGCCAACAAGCTTGCTGGATTCCAAACTGCAATATTCAAGGCAGCTCAAAAATTTCGACAGTGTAGCCCGGAGCTCGGAACTCTAAAACCGCATAAGTTGATTTCCCTGCGATCCGCGGCCGGGCAATGCTCCCGGGGTTGAGAAAATAAATCCCCTCGATCTCCCCGCGCTGGGCCGCATGGGTGTGCCCGAAAATAACAATCTCCGCCCCGACCTCGCAGGTACGGTAAAAGAGCCGCATCAACCCGTGCTTAACACCGTACAGGTGGCCGTGGGTGAGATAGATCCGGCGGCCCTGAATTTCGAGCACCTCTTCCACGGGCCCCGGAGCGTTCAGGTCGCAGTTGCCGGCAACAGCCTTAATTTCGATTCCATACAATTCTCCCAAGCGGATGGCATCGCGGTAATGGTCGCCGGCATGAAGCAACAGATCCACCGGCCCCATTTCGGCCACGGCCTGTTTCGCCCTTTTTAAGTCGCCGTGCGAATCACTCAAGATTCCGACCCGCACCTCCTGACTCCTCCTTCTTCTCTTCCAGCAAGCGCACGAGCACCTCCCGCGCCAGGCGCAGCGCCCGGGCGCGGTGGCTGATCCGGTTTTTAGCGCCGGGCCCCAGTTCCGCAAAAGTTTTTCCCAGGGATGGTATCAGAAAGAGGGGATCGTAACCAAAGCCTTTTCTCCCGCGCGGAAAGAAGGTTATTTTCCCTTCGCAAATTCCTTCACTTAAAAATTCCCGGCCCTGCGGTGTTACAACGGCGATCACGCAGCAAAAACGCGCCCTCCGCCGCTGAAAAGGAACTCCCTCGAGGGCGGCGAGAAGCTTCCTGTTATTGGCTTCATCATCCTGTTCAGGACCGGCAAAACGAGAGGAAAAAACCCCGGGCGCCCCTCTTAGATGGTCTACCTCAAGCCCGGAATCATCCGCAAGGGTGGTTAATCCGGTTGCAGCAGCAACGGCGCGGGCCTTGATAAGAGCATTTTCCCGGAAGGTAGACCCCGTCTCCGAAATTTCAGGCAGACCGGGAAAGTCCGCAAGAGAAAGGATTCTGAGGGGAAGCCCCTCCAGCAATTCCTGAAATTCAGAAATCTTGCCCGGATTCCTGCTGGCGATCACGATTGTCTGCATGAAGCTCACCCAGCAATTCTTTTTGGATCTCGATCAATTTGACCGTGCCTTGTGCAGCGAGGGCGAGGAGACGGGAAAGCTCTTCGCCGCTAAACGGCTCTCCCTCGGCAGTGCCTTGAATTTCAACAAATTTTCCGCCTCCGGTCATGACCACATTCATGTCCACCTCCGCCCGGGCGTCTTCTTCAAAGCAGAGGTCGAGGCGAAGTTCCCCCTCCACCTTGCCCACACTTACAGCAGCAACATAGTCCTGCAGCGGCAATCCCTCGAGGACCCCCTGCTCCCGGAGGCGACGTAAAGCGGTTGCCAGGGCGACAAAAGAGCCCGTAATTGCCGCGGTTCTGGTTCCCCCGTCGGCCTGGATGACATCACAGTCAATCCAGATGGTGCGTTCCCCCAGTTTATCTAAATCCACAACAGCCCTTAGAGAGCGCCCGATGAGCCGCTGGATTTCACAGGACCTCCCGTTGAGCCGCCCCTTCGTGATATCCCGCGGGGTCCGGACGGATGTGGCGCGGGGGAGCATGCTGTACTCTGCCGTAACCCATCCCCTTCCTTCCCCCTTCATAAAGGGGGGCACTTTATCCTCAACGCTGGCGGTACAGATTACCTTTGTATCCCCCATCTCGATGAGGACCGAACCCTCGGCATATTTCAAGTAGTGACGGTAAATCCGAACGGAACGCAATTCTTCTGGTTTTCTTCCATCCGGGCGCATTCATACCAACTCCCATCATCATGATCAAAGTTTAGCATAAAAAGTTTCTTTAAGGAAGAATCTTCCGGTAAGCGGCGGGTCCGGTTTCGTAAAGATTGTTCCCCCGGCTGTCAATCGCAACAATCACGGGAAAATCCCTGACCGATATCCGGTAAACAGCTTCAGGCCCCAATTCGGGATAAGCAACGACCTCAATTTCCTCGATGCACCGGGAAAGGAGCGCGCCCGCCCCTCCCGCTGCCGCGAAGTAAACCGCACCGTATTTTTGCAGCGCCGCAACCACCTCGGGGCTCCTGTTGCCCTTCCCGATCAAACCCCGGACACCGCAAGCGAGGAGAGGAGGAGTGAAGGGGTCCATGCGCCCGCTTGTCG
>DAOURU010000302.1 GCA_030627585.1 Bacillota bacterium | reverse complement strand
GGCCCATTTGAGCAAGAACAGTTCCGTCTGTTAAAGCGATAAGGCCGTGAATTATACTTTGGGGGTGAATCAATACTTCTATTTGGTCATATTCGATCCCAAACAGCCATTTTGCTTCAATTACCTCCAGCCCCTTATTCATCAGTGTTGCAGAGTCAACAGTTATTTTTGGTCCCATCTGCCATGTCGGGTGACGCAGGGCCATTTTCGGAGTCGCCTTTTGAAGTTCTTGGCGGGAAAAGCCTCGAAAGGGGCCGCCTGAACCTGTTATGATTACACGGGCAACATCTTCAGTTCTTTCCCAACACTGAAAGATTGCGGAATGTTCGCTATCTACCGGAATGATTTGAACTCCCATTTTCCGCGCCGCATCTATAACAAGGTTTCCTCCTGCAACTAATGTTTCCTTATTGGCCAAAGCAATATTTTTCCGGGCGTAAATTGCTTCAAGAGTAGGTTGCAGCCCTGCAATTCCTGTAACCGCCACCAAAATTAAATCAGGGCCGGGAATTTTAACCAGTTCCAGCAAACCTTCTAACCCTTGCAGGCAAGTGATGTTCGTTCCCCGAAGCCGCTCGGAAAGGACTTTGGCGGCATCAGGATCCATTACAGCGGCATAGGGAACATTAAACAGGTGGATCTGCTTCTCTAATAAATCAATATTTCGTTTTGCAGCAAGCCCGATGATTTGGAAGGTCTCTGGAAAACAATTGACAACTTCCAGGGCCTGCCTTCCGATTGAACCTGTAGAGCCAAGGATAACCAGGTTTCTTTTCATCGGTTCAAATGCCCGCCTTTTTCGTCAAAAAAAGCTTTATAAGCAATTACTACGGCTGGTCCCAAAATCAAGCCCCATAAGCCTAATAAGGAAAAACCAAAGTAAAGGGTGATCAGAGTAGTAAGAGGGTGGAGACCGATGCTTTCACCAATTACTTTGGGCTCCAATAATTGCCTTACCACCACGATTATACCATAAAGAATCAAGAGACCGATCCCCAGCCGAAGATTACCTGAAAAAAGCATCCAGAGAGCCCAGGGAACGTAGAGAGAACCAGGCCCTAAAATTGGCAAAAGATCTACGAAAGCCGCCACGAGCGCAAGGATATGGGCGTAGCTTACACCCAGGAGTGAAAGTCCTACTAAACTCTCAAGGCCTGTTAAACTGATCAAAAAGAGCTGTGCCTTTAAGTATCCATGAAAGGCTTTAAGAAGGCCGGCGCTTACCTTTGCGAGAGGGGCCTGCCAGCGTTCAGGTATAAAGTGTAAAACATTAGTTTTGACTGAATGGTAATCACGGGCAAAGAAAAAACTGGCGACCAGTGTGATGATTAAAAGGACAAAATAACGAGGCAGAGAAGCAGCCAGATGAAACAATTGAGTTAAGACTACACTTACAATATTCTTCACGAAGTCCACAACCTGCCCCAGATTGCGGACAGCTTCCTGAATGAAGTTATCGGGAAGGTGAAGATTAAATAAAAACAACCGAAACCGCTCCACGAGCAGGTTTAAATTCCACATTTCGAAATCTTGAGAAAGAGCGGCGAGAGCCTGCGATAATTGAATAAGCTCTCGAATTAAATTCGCGATCAGAAGAAAAAGAAGCCCTCCTATGAGCATCATAAACACGAAGAGTGCCAAAAGAGCCCCCCAGGTGCGCGAAAAATGCAGCCTTTTTTCTAAAAATGTAATTGATGGGTTAAGAAGGGAAGCGAAAAGGTATGCCAGCAGAAACGGAAGTACTGCTTTAATTCCCGCTCCAAGCAGGCGAGCAAAAAAGGGCCAAAAATATGTAATAAAAAAATAAATACCTAAACCGGCGAGGAAAAATGTCAATATTTTTATAAATATTAAGAGATTTTTTTCTAAAGAAGGAGACATCCAATCCACCTCTTCATGAGAT
>DAOURU010000126.1 GCA_030627585.1 Bacillota bacterium | reverse complement strand
CGTGCTCCGTCCCAACCACGTTCAGGCCCGGGTATTTTCGGCGGAGCTTTAAAGCGGCAGCCTCGGCAACTCCGGGCGCTGCTCCGAGCAAAAAAATGCGCCACTGTTCCCGTGCCGCCCAGGCAGCGAGATCATAAATTAAATCAATGCCGGCAACTCGTTCTGGAAAAGAATAACCGAGGCGGCGCCCTGCCCAAACAACTCCGTGGCCATCCGGGACCACCAGCTCTGCCTGATTTAAAAGATCGCGGAAGGCTTTGTCATGCTGTGCCCGGTAAAGCATTTCGGCATTGAGGGTAACAACCTGGTGTGCTCGAAGAGAATGCTTTCCAGGTTTCGATCCGTCTCTCCTGTTGCCTGTAATTTCCTCCCACATATACTGATTCCGGATCCAACCCCGGATCACAGCCGCGCATTCTCCTAAAGTTAAAGGGTGGATGCCCACCCCTAAAACCTTCTTTTTCTCAGGCAGGATTGTACTGGCCATTTTCGCCTCCTGACCTGCTTCCCCTGGATATTACGAGGGGTGCTGCGGGCACAGCCTCTTTAAGGCTCGGCTGTAACCGGAGCAGCAGCTGCGTCTTCAGGGGAGGAATTTTCCTCTGGCAAGCGCCTCTCGGGAGACGATCCTTCGTGAAGGGCGCGCACAAGAGGAGGGATTTCTTCCAGCCTGGGCACCAAATAGCTTCCGCCGTTGATGGTTTCAGAGTCCCCCGGCAGGATATACCCTTCTACCTGGGAACTATCGATATTCCTGAACAATTTCGCCAGTTCGATCATCTCAGAGACACCCAGATTTGTTTTTACCGCATCTTTCAGGGCGCGCACCAGATCCGGAATCCGCCAGAGGTTCCGCCAGTGTAAAGCTTCGTCGGCCAGGGCTGAAAAGAAGCGCTGCTGCTGCTTAATCCTGTCAATATCTCCCAGCGGATAGCCGCGAAACCGGACGAAGGCAAGGGCATCGTAGCCATTAAGCCGCTGCACGCCCGGGTAAAGGTTAATTCCTTCGGCAGGATAATACATGCGCTGCTGAACCTCAATTGTAACGCCGCCGAGCGTATCGATAATTTCTTCAAATCCCTCAAAGTCGGTTTCAACATAGTACTTCACGTCAATTCCCAGCAGATCGCTGACCGCTTCGGCGGTTGCCTCGGGCCCCCCCAGGGCATGGGAAAGATTAATCTTATCTTTGTGGGAACGTCCCGGAACAAAGGTATACGTATCGCGCGGGATTGACAAAAGGCGCACCTTCTTCTCCTTCCGGTCCAGGAAGGCCACAATAATGGTATCGGCGCGGGACGGCTCCTGGGGTTCGCGCCGGTCAACCCCCAGGAGCAGCACCGGCATAACGCGCTCGGCGGCCACAGCCGGCGGCGTGAAGCCTTCTTTTCCAAACCGCGGCAGGTAGCCACCGGCCAGAAAATACCCCAGCAATAACAAGCCAATGAAAAAAAGGATGAAGCATAACGTCCCCAGGGTGCGCCGCGGCTTTTTTCTCCGCTTTTTCCTTTTCGTCCTGGTTGTGCTTCGCTGCAACAAATCTCCCCCGGCTCCCAGCAACCCCGGGGGCTCGATCAGACCCCAGTCTCTTGTTTCTTCCCAATCATTAAACTCAAAATCCACTTTGTCCACCAACCCCTGGCATTCGCCCCAACTTCCTTTGAAGCGGTCCCGATCACTCCGGCGGTAAAATCCGCGCCAGCGCCCCGGCAACCTCCGCCCTGCTCATAGTACGATCGGGGCGGAATGTCCCGTCGGGGTAACCGCCAAGAATTCCGGCCCGCGCCAGCTCCTCAATGTCGCCGGCAGCCCAATGGCCTGCCAGGTCCCGAAAATCTTTACCGGTTCTACCGCCGGCCTGGGGAGCAAAAGCCTTGTTTAAAAGGACCGCCACCTCGGCGCGGGTTACCTCTTTTTCAGGACGAAAGGTCCCATCTGGATACCCCCGGAGGTATCCTGCGGCGCGCGCTGCTCCGATTGCCCCAGCCGCCCAGTGGCCTGACGAGAGATCCAGGAATTTCGCCTTGTCAGGCTGCGGAGAAAGGTTCTTTGCCCTGGCCAGCATCACAGCCAGCGCCCCCCGCGTAACCGGCTCTTCCGGATGGAACCTGCCGTCAGGGCAACCCTGAATGATCCCCCGCACCCTCAGGGTAATTACAGCCTGCTCCGCCCAGTGGCCCCGCAGATCCGGAAAGGATACGGCGAACCTCTCTTGAATCCCCCGAATGCCCTGCTCAATCCGGTTCAGGCGGCTCTCCAACAAGGACAACTGCCGGCGGGGCTGTTTTAAAAGATGTTCTAAGTGCTGTTGAAAAGAATTCTTCGTTAAAACCGGATCGGAAAAGGAGCCCGGTTCTCCGTCTCCTGTCCTCTCCGGCACCCCCTGCCGGGGCTCGCCTTCCGTAAGGCCGTACGCCAAAACCGGAGTCCCTGCTTCCTTCCCCGGAGAGGGACCAGGCCCGCCCAGAATAAAGGCCGGCCAAAAAGAAACTACGATCACTGCAATCAAAAACAATCTTTCTCTCCTTTTTATATCCATTCTTTCACCTATTCTTTCACCTATCTCCATTTCGACAATTTGCCCAAATTTCTTCCCACTTTCAACCTAATACTTTTCGGCACCTTCCTTCCAAATTCCTGCCTGGACAGAGAGGTTAAAGAAATTGGAAATAATTCAAAATGGCGGAGAAGCAAAGGAAAAGGATCCGGAGCAACCTGGACTCCGCTTGAGTAAATTTTAGAGCACAATCCAGGTGCGAGCGAAAGGCTTGCGTGCAAAAAGTCGAGGCTTTTGCCCAAACGCAAGCCCTTTCAATGCAGCAACATATAGAGATACGCACCGGCCGGCTCCGGTATAAAGAGAAGCTTAGGGGAGACTTAACTTAGGGTGGAGCCTGTCTTAGCGCCAGGCCTTCTCAAGGGTAATGTCTTTATAATAATAGCGGATGATGTCGGCAGGGGATTTTCCCCGCTTTGCAAAATAATAAGCCCCCCGCTGACTCATTCCTACCCCGTGCCCGCGCCCGCGGCCGGAGATCACCAGGCTTTGATCCCGCACCTCCAACCGGTCAAGAAGTGTTGAGCGCATCCTCTCAGACCCCAAAGCCTTCCGCAAGGCAGGCCCGCTGATGGTTGCGCTTCCGAGCTTGATTTGGACCGCCCGCCCCGAGGGCCCCTTTTCCAGAATCGCAACCCTGTTAATCACCCCGGGGTCCTTCCCGGTCTGGCGCTGCACTGCCTCCCGGACCTGGCTCAGGGGAAAGGTCGTCGTCCAGTTTCGCTCTGCGGCAGGGGCCGCCTTCTGGCCGGGATCAGCTACGCTTTTAAGATAAGGGGTCGGCTCCTTGGTAAAATTCAACCCCTCACGCGCGGTAGCAGTGCGCCCCCCGGCATTGGCATGAAACCAGGCACGCACGTACCGGCCGCGGTATTTGATCACCGTCCCCCGCGTCATCTCGACCGCCCTCCAGACATTAGCGTTAATCCGGCTGGGGTCATATGCCTGAAACTCCTCGGGGCTGGTGGAGGCATCGGCACCGCGCTGGGGAACGCCCCCTTCATATTTAATCTTATGCAGCGCAAAGGTGCGGGCTAAAACAGCCTGGGCGGCAAGGGCTTCCCGCGGCCAGGTAGGCTCCATCTCTGCCGCCACAACACCCGCAATGTATTCCTCAAACTTAATCTTTGTCTTCTTCCCTGTTTTGTGATCATAAAGTGTGATTGTGGGCTCCGCAGCGCGGACTTCCCGGTCCCGCCCCCCCGGCAAAGGCTGCCGTGCCGGGGGACCTCCCCCCCGGAGCAACCCCCAAAAAGCCACGGCCGCCAGAACAGCAACAACCCCTAAGGTTAAAAACCGCCGCCTGTTCGCTTGTTCCATTTACATTCCCTCCTGAAAAATTAAAAATTTCTTCATCCGGCCCTTGCGGTTTTATTATGAACAGGAGGGAATTCTCATATACCCATTTTTAATTTTCTTCTTGAGACGGGAGCCAGTCCTCTCCCACACACCTGTAGAGAGTTCGAGCCTGCGCCGCCGGAACGCTGCAGGCCGGAACACTCAAAACCTCGATACGGGTGATTTTTCTTCCCCAGGCGAGAGTAATCACATCCCCTACCTTTATTTCACAACCGGGCTTGGCTGCTCTCCCGTTAACCTGAACCCGTCCGGCCAGACACGCCTCTTTCGCGCCGGCACGCCGCTTGATAAGGCGACTCATTTGCAAAAACTTATCAATACGCATTTCTCCCCCCAATTTCTCCCTTATTTCTGCTGCTCAATTTATCCCCCGAATAAAAAGAAAAAAGGCCCCTGCTCTCAGAACCTCTCCGGACAAGAGCTCACTGCTTCATCGCAAAAGCAAACCCTTGCTCCGCAGGTCATATGTCATATATTATTCGACTTCCCTTCCCACTATTTTCAGAAAATTCTTCCTCTTTGGAAAGAACCTTAAGTTTTAGCTTAAATTTTACGGGATTACAGTTTCCCCTGCAACGGGATAAGATACATCCGGTCAAGGATTAAACGATTGCGTCTCGCAAGGCCTTACCGGCCCGGAATGCCGGTACCCGCGTCGCCGCGATCTGAATCTCTTCCCCTGTTTGTGGATTGCGACCTGTCCTTGCCGCCCGGTCG
>DAOURU010000211.1 GCA_030627585.1 Bacillota bacterium | reverse complement strand
TAATTTTTGGACTTATCATACCACAGCTAACAAACCCTGTAAAGTGGCAAAGCATTGTCAAGAAGGATGGCGGCTTCGGCGCGGGTGATATATTCCCCGGGTCGAAAAGTTCCATCAGGATAACCCCGGACCAGCCCCTGGCAGACGGCCCGGGAAATAAAGGGAGCAACCCAGAGGTCTGCCTCAAGATCTCTAAAAAGAGGCGACAAACCGCAATTCGTTTCATGCAGGGTTTTTCCTTCCAAGCTGCGTACAACAAGTGTTGCAAATTCCGCCCTCGTAATGAAGTGATCGGGATAAAAAGAACGGGCCGGGTAGCCTTTTACCAACCCCGCTTTTGCCAAACTATTGATAAAGGTGCGCGCCCGGTGCTTTTGAGTATCGGAAAATCCTGCCTCTTCCTTGACACCCGGAACCTGGAAAGCAAGGGCAATCAACTTCGCGGCTTCGCCTCGCGTTAAGGGTTCGTAAGGTTGAAAATTCCCGCCGAAAAATCCCCCGAGAAGATTTTTTTCAGCCAATCTTGTTACAGCAGGTCCATACCAGGCAGCCAGGGAGAAACCATCAAAATATGGAGGCTCTGTTTTTACCAGGGCATAGCTGCCAAATCTCCTGGCTGTTGCCGCGATGATCCTTCCCCCTTCAGGGCGCTCTAAAAATACCGGCACCCACTCCTCATATACGGGATCAAAGCAGAGGCAGACGATGTCAGATTCAGCAGCAGTTTCAAGCAATGCTGTCAATTTCAAGTTGATCTGGAAGGGAACTTTGCTTAAGGCTATCCTTTCTCCCTCATGATCGACTGCCTCCAACCGGAAAAACGCCTGGGGCTTACCGGGCATCCCCTTTTCCACTCGGCCGCCTCTGGCAGTTGTGAGCGCCAAAAAAGCACCCTCAGGCAAGGCGCCTGCGGGAAAAATTACCGCAATCCCGCCGTCCGGTGAATAAATGACAGTTGCTTGTCCTCCTTGAACCACCTGCTGCCCGGAAGCAAACCGTCCGGTTTCCGCACCGGCTTGACGGGAGTCCCCCCGCCTGGAACTCCACCCCTCTTCATCCTCGTCCTCATCAGGCGCAGGGCCGGCTGTCTCGTCCAGCTCGTCCTCCGGATCGTCCTCCGGCTCGTCGGATATAATATCTACAATCCTTATATTTAACTTTGTTACCTCCCAATCGGGAACGATCTGAAAAGAGTTG
The DNA here is from genome assembly GCA_030627585.1 of Bacillota bacterium. Lineage (GTDB taxonomy): Bacteria > Bacillota > DSM-12270 > Thermacetogeniales > Thermacetogeniaceae > Ch130. Next base: position 2,087 of record DAOURU010000211.1, on the reverse strand, counting down.
CTGTCCGGAGTTTGAGCCAATCTGGTAAAGTCTGTATCGAGGGTAATTTCTGCCTGATTGGCTCCCTCCAGGGGTTGAAAGTGAACCTCAACGAAAGAATAAGGACCTGCCCCGGTGACGCCGTAAACCCTTTCGGTTACGGCAGCAGCATATACCAGCAGGCCGCTTGCGCCGTCTTGCTCTGCACGATTGAGAATTTCCTGCTTGTAAACCGGACTTACTCCGGAAAAAACATCCCCAGCCGCTGCCGGAATTCCTGGGCTGGCTTCATCGGCATCCAGCAGCCGGAGCTTTGTCGCATCATAGGTTAATTTAACTTGGGCGCCATAAAAATTGCTTGAATTGCCAATTTGGACTTTGACATTAAAAGGCAAACCCCCGGTCACTTCACCCGGCCCCTTCAAATAGACCGTCCCCGCGACCGGAGGCAAAGCAGCGGTGGTAAAGCTCCAATCAACTGAGGAGCTTTCATTGTAAACTTCATCAACCACCGCCCCGGCAGGGACAACAACCGTGTATAAAGTGTTATATGCAAAATCACTATGAGCAATGGCAAGGTTTCTCCCGTCAAGAACACCATAGACACTGCCCACCACATTTCCCGCTTCATCCTGAATGGCAATATCGTTAAACCAAAGGCCTTCTGCGATATCCTCGTCAAAAGCTGCACTTATTTCGGCGTCAACCGGAACATCAGTTGCGCCTTCCGGCGGGGTCTTCTCTATAACCGCCGGCGGTACCGTATCTTGAGGGATGCCGCTTATTTCGACACCGGAAGACCGGTTGCCATTATTATCTTCCGCAACCACCCTGATGTTGTAGGTTGTTCCCGTGTTGAGATTAATAATCGTATAAGAGTCTGTTCCCCTGTAAACCTCCCCGGCAACATTGTAAGCATCAGCGCCGGCCTCTTTATAAAAGATGATTGCCCTCGCAAAGCCGGGATCATCCGGTTCGGTCCAGGTGAGCCTCAAGTAATCTTCGCCTGCAGCAACCGCAAGATGAGACACCTCCTTAACCCCGTAATCGCTCCAGGTATGACCCCCAAGGTAAACAAAGGTATCCACAGAATAAGCGTCCCATTCCAGGGTAGGGTCGAAGGAATCGTTAGGATCGGAATCCCCCTGTCCGACGGAGCTCTTCCTTACTAAAGTAAGGTCCCCAATGGTTAAATAGCTTCCCGAGGGGTACCGTACCCCTATCTTTCCAATCGCATCCACAACCTCATCCGGAGAACTTCTCTTCAAGACAATCACATCATCGCCGTCAAAGTTGAGGTTTTTGACATAGATATCCGCCTTGTCTTTAAGAGCCCGGCTTGCCTGCGAATGAGAAATTACATAAGTACCGTTGCTTGCAAGCAAACCGGAGAGGGGAAGGGTATAGCCTGGCGAGGTCTCCCCATCGTAATATATTTGAATCTTGTAACCGGAAAGATTAACCTCTTCGGCAGTACCGTTGTAAATCTCAAGCGCCTTATTCTCACCGGAGCCTTCAATATATTCAGAAATAAAAAGATCCGGCGCATATGCCGCCTCCGCCGCTTTTAAGAAAGCCGGAGATGCCCAAAGAATGACCATTACAACAATTACGCAAAACAGGACCTGAACCGGGTTGAAATGCTTTCTTCCTGCCATAAATGCCGCAACTGCTCCTTCAAAAAAAGTATACCTGCCTGCCTGCAGTAGGCCTGGAAATTAGTTTCATTTTTTTGAAGCTGCTTTCACAAAAGCGCGGAAAAGCGCGGCCGATGCCTGATCGGTCTCCCACAGGGCTTCGGGGTGCCATTGGACGCCCAGCAGGAAGGGATGATCCGGCGCTTCCAGCGCCTCAATCACGCCATCTTCCGCCCAGGCAACAGGCTGCAACCCCGGAGCCGCGTCTTTAACGGCCTGATGATGCAAACTGTTTACCCGCAGGGCGGTGACGCCCAGAATGCGGGCGAGGCGGCTGTTCTCGCGCACCATAATTTTATGGGTGGGATGGCTGCGGGGCACCTCTTGCCGGTGTTGGAAGGAATGCGGCAACTGGCTTTGGAGGTCCTGGTAAAGGGCACCCCCCAGCGCAGCGTTGAGAACCTGAATCCC
>DAOURU010000025.1 GCA_030627585.1 Bacillota bacterium | reverse complement strand
TTAAAAGGAAGAAAATATTATCAACCCTCGGAACAGGGTCAGGAAAAAGCCATTAAAACGTGGCTTGAATCATTGGCCTCAAAATAAATTAAGAGCTAATAAATTTACCAGATAAAAATTGATATGGGGAGGTGCGCCTAAGGTGCGCCAGGTTTACCTTGACCATGCGGCCACAACTCCGCTTCACCCCGAAGTCGCTGCGGCAATACGCCAGTTTCTGGAGAATTCTTTTGGGAATCCCTCCAGTGTTCACGCTTTTGGAAGAGAAGCAAAAAAGCATTTAGAAGAGGCGCGTCGCAAGGTTGCCGCGTTGATTGGCGCCGTTCCGGAGGAAATTATTTTTACAAGTGGAGGAACAGAAACAGATAATCTTGCGGTTTTAGGAACCGCTTTTGCTAACCAGCGCCGCGGCAACCATATCATTACTTCCTCCATTGAACACCACGCTGTGCTTGATACATGCAAGTTTCTCGCCCAGAATGGATTTGAAGTTACCTTCCTTCCGGTTGATCAAAACGGGGTTGTAAGCCCCGACGACGTTGCGAGAGCGATCCGGAGGGAGACAATTTTGATTTCTATCATGCATGCAAACAACGAAATCGGAACCATTGAGCCGGTTGAGGAAATCGGAGAGATTGCGCGGGAACAGGGAATTATCTTCCATACCGATGCCGTTCAGACGGTGGGCCACCTTCCGGTTGATGTTGAAAATTTAAGGGTGGATCTGTTGTCGATGGCAGCCCATAAAATGTACGGACCAAAAGGGGTAGGGGCTCTCTATATCAGAAAACGCACCCGGCTTACTCCGCTTTTTCATGGAGGCGGCCAGGAAAGAAAGCGACGCGCGGGAACCGAAAATCTTCCGGGGATTGTCGGTTTTGGCAAAGCCGCAGAAATCGCTGCCCGCGATCTTGACGCTCGGAGGGTGAGGTCCCAAAAACTCCGGGATAAATTAATTCAGGGAATTCAACAAAGCGTCCCTGACGTTAAATTGAACGGGCACCCCGCCCGGCGCTTGCCCAATAATGCTAATTTTTGTTTCCCCTCAGTGGAAGGGGAGTCCCTTCTTTTAAGCTTGGACCTGAAAGGTATTGCTGCATCAACAGGATCAGCCTGTAGTGTGAGAGCTTTTCAGGCATCTCATGTTTTGACCGCAATCGGGCTTTCTCCTGAGTCGGCGCGCGGTACGCTGCGGATGACTGCAGGTCTTGCAAATACAGATGAGGATATTGATTATGTTCTTGAGGTGCTTCCGGAGATTGTTGCAAAACTGAGAAGAATGTCTCCCCTGGCCCGGAACTAAGGGGTGTTGCAGAGATCTGCTTAAAAAGATTTTATTGAAAAAGGGTGGGGGGCATAGTACCGGTGCCGGAGACAGTTTTTGTCGCTATGAGCGGAGGAGTAGACAGTTCGGTTGCTGCCTACTTGCTTAAAGAAAAAGGGTATGGCGTGGTTGGCATCACGCTTCAGGTTTGTCCGCCAACGGAGGACCCCGATTACGGGGGGTGTTGTTCTCTTGCTGCTGTTGAAGATGCCCGGAGAGTTGCGGAAATTTTAAAAATCCCTCACTATACTTGGAATTTCCAGGAAATTTTCGAACAGCGTGTAGTCAACTACTTTTGTCAGGAATACTTAACCGGCAGGACGCCTAACCCGTGCCTGGCTTGCAACCGCGAGGTTAAATTTCAAGCCTTGTTAAACCGTGTCCGGGCTTTGGGGGCCGATTTTCTCGCAACAGGGCACTACGCCCGGATCGAGTACAGTTTAGAAAGAAAACGCTGGATTTTACGACGGGGCCTGGATCCGAAAAAGGACCAGAGCTATGTTCTCTACATGCTTCAGCAGGACCAAATGCCCTACCTTCTTTTTCCTCTGGGGACCAGAACGAAAGGAGAAGTACGCCGAATTGCCAGTGCCGCCGGCCTCCCGGTGGCCGCGAAAAAAGAAAGCCAGGAAGTTTGTTTTATTCCAAATGACGACTACCGCAGCTTTTTAAAAGAACGAGCTCCCCGGGCGGTGAAGCCGGGGCCTATTTATGATCTTAAGGGAAATCTTGTAGGTCGCCATCAAGGGCTTGCGTTTTATACCATTGGGCAGCGGCGTGGTCTTGCTCTCGCGCTGGGTTACCCAGCCTATGTAATTGAATTTGATTTCTCTCGTAATGCCCTCATTGTTGGAGGGAAGGACGATTTGGGTGCGCCGGGTCTGGTTGCAGAAGATGTGAATTTTATCGCCTTGGAGAGCTTGCAACAGCCTTGTGAAGCCAAGGCCAAAATCCGCTATACAACACCCCCTGCCCCTGCATTAATTTCCCCGGAAGAAAATGATGCGGTAAAGGTAAAGTTTTTTAAACCCCAGAAGGCGGTCACGCCCGGGCAGGCTGTTGTTTTTTACGAGGATGACGTGGTGCTGGGCGGGGGGATTATTGCGCGCAGATTAAAATGAGATGAATTTTAAAATGAGATTTATGGAAAGTGCGCTTCCAGCGAGAAGGGGAGCGCATTTTTTCTTGGACCCCCGGTAATAATAAAATACAAGGTACGGGATTTTTCAAAGGGGGAGATGGATGGGTTGCGCAAGGGCCGGGAGATTCTCGGACTGCCGGTAATCAGCCTTGCTACCGGAAAGGAAATCGGGATTGTAAACGATCTTGTTTGGTGTCCCCACATACGGAAGATAACTTATATTCTTCTTGATGAAACGGGGATTTTACACCAGCCGCGTTTCATTCGCTATCATGATGTAACCAACATTGGCAAGGATGCAATTACTGTTGCTGTCGATTCCTTACCTGAGGGAGAAACAAAACCGCAAGACAGTCCCAGGGTCACTCAAATTACAGGGGTACCGGTATTAACAACCGAAGGGGAAAATCTGGGCACAGTCGAAGATGTGGTCTTTGCAGTGGAAGATGGCGAGCTTTTGGGTTGTGAGATTTCCGGTGGTCTGTTTGAAGATTTAATTTCTGGTCGAAGCATCTTGCCCTGGGACGCTGTTGTCACCTGGGGAGAAGAAACAATTATCGTTAAAGATGCTGTTGCAGAGCCAGGGAGGGAATCAGGTGCAGTGCCCCATTTGCCGGAGTAACCAAACAGGAAAGGTAGGAGCAGATCAATACTACTGCTGGTCTTGCTTCGTTGAGTTTAATACGCAAGGCGAGGGCGAGGTTTTTGAAATCAGTGAAGATGGAAGTCTTTTGGCTTTAAACGTTCCAGGCGAGGAAAAATTTTAAGAAACATCCGCTTAAGGGGGTGAAGGAATGGGCAAACGCGGTTATTTTAGCGGTCTCCTTACAGGAGGTTTAATGGGGGCGATTTTCGGCCTCATGTTCAGCTCCCGCCAAAGATCGGGGCGAAAGATGATGGTAAGGTCAGACGAGGTCGGAAACCGGGCGAAAAAAGTCTTTCGGGGCATCTCACGAGGGATGATAGATATGCTGCGCCGCTAATGATGCGGATTTTCTTTGGTTAGTTAGGGAGGCTCATTTTGTTGCAGCGGCGGTTTTTTCGGATCGTAATCCTTGGCGCCGTGGGACTAATCGCAGGAATCTTTTTTTATCGGATCCGGTTTCTTTTTGTTCCCTTTGGAATCGCGTTGCTGCTTGCTTACTTGATCTTCCCGCTTGTCCGCAGTTTCGAAGTAAGGGGAGTAAACCGGGTAAAATCAATTCTTACTGTATACGCCGCGGGTTTGGTTCTCGCGGGTCTTTTTTGGACTCTCTTTGTCCCGGCGCTTTCGCGGGAAGCAAAGGCTTTTGGGAAAATTATTCCGGTTTATGCGGAAACTTTCGTTGAAATACAAAATAATCTTAATTATTTATCTGAACACGTTTCGCTGCCCGGCGAAGCCCGGCAGATACTGAGAGAAACTGCAAACCGCATTCGAAGGGAAATTCTCGAGGGGATGCGGGATTTCGCGGAAGGGCTGCTCGGGCTGCTTGCGCTTCTTCCCAGTTTCCTTTTGGCACCCTTTTTAGCTTATTATTTTATTAAGGATTTCGAACATTTTAAAAAACGTGCTTTAGCAGTGCTTCCGCCCGGCTGTCGCAACGATATTATTTATCTTTTAAGAGAAGCGGACCAGATTTTCAGTAGATTCTTACGCGGACACTTGCTGATCTCTATCATTGTCGGCTTTCTTACCGGATTGGGCGCTGCTCTAATCGGGCTGCCTTTTTCGATCTTAATCGGTGTTTTTACTGCTGGAGCAGATTTAATTCCGATGTTTGGTCCTATTCTTGCCGCTGTTCCGGTGATAGGTCTGGCCCTTGCGGAAAGCCGGTTCCAGGGAATTTTAATGTTAATCGTTTTTTTGCTTGTTCAACAATTGGAAGGAAGCGTTCTCGCTCCCCGTTTATTAGGCGACCGGGTGGGATTGCACCCGCTCGTCATTGTTTTTGTACTGCTGGCCGGGGGTTATTTGTTCGGTCCTTTTGGTTTGATCTTTGCCGTGCCTTTGGCGGGCCTTTTACGGGTGGTTTTTAAATTTTTATGGGCCAAGATGGTTTAGGTCAAAAGCGGTTCTGTCGACAAACGGTGGGCAAAAAAGTTCAACTCCCTGCAGCTTGTTCCGCAGGTTCAAGCAGGATTTAAAGGACGCAGGCAACTTCCCGCCGGGAAGTGTTCTCCCGAGAAACGCAGGGTGTACAGCGAGATGAAGAGCAGTGGTTCATTGATGATTATTGCGCGCAAAACAGAAGAGGTAGGCGCGGAGCTCCGGCAGAAGCTCTCCGAGGCTGGTTTCGAGGTGCGGGCCGGGGTGGTGGTTTCGGTTTGATTTTACTGGCGCGAATCTGGTTTCATTGACAAAATCTGAAATCTTATGTATAATATGCGTAAAATTTAGCTCGGAGTGGCTTGGGAGGGTTAGTTTTGTTTACCGGTTCTGAACTCAGAAAGAAATTTCTTGATTTTTTTGATCAGCAGGGCCATTTAATCCTCCCGAGTGCCTCCCTTATCCCCCAAGATGACCCTACTCTTTTGCTTACAGTAGCGGGAATGGTGCCTTTTAAACCGTATTTTCAAGGAAAAGCAAGGCCTCCCCACACGCGCCTAGCCACGGTTCAGAAATGCCTGCGAACACCCGACCTGGATTCTGTAGGGAAAACAACGCGGCACCATACTTTTTTTGAAATGCTGGGAAATTTTTCGTTTGGTGATTACTTTAAAAAAGAAGCAATTGCCTGGGCGTGGGAATATTTAACAAATGTATTGGGTTTGCCACGGGAAGATTTATGGATTACTGTTTATCGGGAGGATAAAGAAGCAAAGCAAATCTGGGCAAAAGGGATGGGCGTTCCTGGGGAAAGGATCGTTCCTATGGGAGAGGATGATAATTTTTGGGCTGCAGGGCCTACGGGCCCCTGCGGGCCCTGTTCAGAGATACTTGTAGATCTGGGACCGGCCCGTGGCTGCGGAGCGCCTGATTGTGGAGTAGATTGTGACTGCGACAGGTTCCTTGAAATTTGGAACCTTGTTTTTATGGAATTTAACCGGGATGAGGCAGGGAATTTGACAAAATTACCCCGGCAAAATATCGATACCGGCATGGGTCTTGAACGGATCGCCTCTGTGATCCAAGGCGCCTCCTCCAATTTTGAAACAGACCTTCTTTTTCCCTTGATTAAAAAGGCTGCGGCTTTAAGCGGCCTTAGCTACGGAGAAAATCAAAAGCACGATGTTGCCTTAAAGGTGATTGCCGACCACAGCAGGGCGGTAGCCTTTCTTGTTGCCGACGGCGTTCTTCCCTCCAATGAAGGAAGGGGGTATATCTTGCGGCGGATTTTGCGAAGAGCTGTTCGCTACGGCAGGTTGCTCGGAATCGAAGAGCCTTTTTTGAGCAAGATCACCGCTTCCGTTATCGATCTTTATGAAGATCCCTATCGGGAATTGCGTGAAGAGGAGGAATATATCCAAAAAGTTGTCGCCCTGGAGGAAGCGCGTTTTGGAGAAACCCTTGAACAGGGGCTTCAGGTGCTACAGGATGATCTTGAGGAGCTTGAGCGCAAAGGGGAACGGCGGCTCCCGGGGCGGGTGGCTTTTCGGCTTTATGACACCTTTGGCTTCCCACTCGAGCTGACTCAGGAAATTCTTGCAGAGCGAGGCTTAACGGTGGATCTAGCTGGTTTTGAGGAGGCCATGCAAGAACAACGGGAACGAGCCCGCGCTGCCAGATTAGAAGCAGCCCCAACAAGCCGGCAGGGCATCTGGGATACCTATCGAGATTTCAAGACGGATTTTCAGGGTTATGGGAGCCTGACAGCAAAAGCTCAAATCCAGGCCCTCGTTTGTGACGAGGCAGAACAACAAGAGGCAAGAGAAGGCGGGCAGGTTCAGGTTCTCCTCGATCTTACTCCATTTTATCCCGAAGGCGGGGGTCAGGTTGGCGACCGGGGAATCCTGAAGGGACCCGACGGGGAGGTTGTAATTCAAGATACAAAAAAGGTCGAGGAAAATCTAATTATCCACCAGGGCTATGTAAGCCGGGGTCTAGTCCGGAAAGGTGATGTGGTTCTTGCCCAAGTGAATGAAAAGCGCCGCCTTGCAACGGCACGCAACCACACGGCAACACATCTTTTGCATCAAGCCTTAAGATCAGTTTTAGGTGAGCACGCTCAGCAGACCGGCTCTCTTGTTGAGCCGACCCGGCTGCGGTTTGATTTTTCTCATTTTGCTCCTCTTTCTCAGGACGAATTGCGCGCCGTTGAGGATTTGGTTAATCAAAAAATCATAGAAAATATCGCGGTCAGGACCTGCGAAACCGGCCGGGAGGAAGCCCTTGCAGAAGGGGTTATCGCGCTTTTTGGAGAGAAATATGGAGATATTGTAAGAGTGGTTGGGATTGGAGATTTTAGTAAAGAATTCTGCGGGGGGACCCACGTCCGGCGGACCAGTGAACTCGGTTTTTTTAAAATTTTAACGGAAAGCGGGATTGGGACGGGAATCAGGCGCATCGAGGCTTTGACAGGAGAAGGACTGCTGGCGTACTGGCGTGAACAGGATGCGCTGATCGGAAAAGCAGTTGCTTTCTTAAAAGCGACTCCGGAGGCTTTGCCCGGGCGGATCGAACAGCTTCTCAGGGAGGTCCGGGAGAAGGAAAAAGAGTTGGAGCAGTTGCGTCAGAAAATGATGCGGTTTGAAGTTGACGCCCTCCTGAATCACGTTGTGGATGTAGATGGAATAAAGGTGCTTGCAGTAAAAGTACAAGCTCCCGACATGGAAAGCCTCCGTTCGCTGGGAGATTTGTTAAAGCACCGCATCGGCTCCGGAGTAATCATCCTGGGAAGCCCTTTAAACGGCAAAGTTGGTTTTGTTAGTTTTGTAACAAATGACCTCGTCACCCGGGAAGGCCTCCATGCAGGAAATATCATTCGGGAAGTTGCCCGAATTGTCAACGGGGGAGGCGGAGGCAAGCCGGAGATGGCCCAAGCAGGGGGGAAAAATCCCACTCGCCTGGATGAAGCCCTGCGTCAGGGAAAAGAAATTATACGTCATCAATTAACCGGCAAGTGTTGAAGGAAAAACTGGTTTTTTTACCCAGCGTACGAGGAATTTTACGATCAAGTAGCGAATACTTTAACTTAAAGAAAAAGAAAAGCCTCATTGAGCAAAAAGCCCACTTTGGGGGTGCCTGATGTTGGAAGAACGCCTCGATAAAACGATGACTTTTCGAGTTAAAAGCGAAGAAAAGGCCCCGGCGCGGGAAATATTGGGGGTTGTTTATGAGGCCTTAAAAGAAAAAGGATACAATCCAATCAGTCAGTTGGTTGGGTACCTTTTATCCGGAGATCCGGCATACATTACGAGCCATAGAAATGCTCGAAACTTAATTAGAAAATTTGAACGAGATGAGCTTTTAGAGGAATTAATCGAAAGTTATTTAAACAAAGAGAAGTAAGCGGATCATAGATGGGCTGTGGTTTAAAATGGAATACCGCTTTCTAGGAAGAACCGGCCTTAAAGTTTCCCGCCTTTGCTTTGGGGTACTGACAATAGGGCCCTTGCAAGCTAACCTGCCCCTTACCGAGGGTGTTGCGATTCTTAAATATGCTGTTACTCGGGGGGTTAATTTTTTTGATACCGCTGAAATTTACGGCACTTATCCGTATCTCAGGCTTCTTTTTCAGGAGGTTAAAACCCCTCAATTAATTGTTGCCACAAAATCTTATGCTTTTTCCGCGGCAGGGATGAAGAAGAGTCTGGAAAAGGCGCGCCGAGAACTCAACCGCGATTTTGTTGATATTTTTCTCTTGCATGAACAGGAGTCGGCCCTGACCCTGCGGGGGCACCGGGAGGCTTTGGATTTTCTTGTTAAAGCAAAGGAAAGGGGATTGGTCAAAGCTGTCGGGATTTCGACCCATACCGTTGCGGGGGTCCGCGCCGCCCTTGCGGTCCCCGAAATTGAAGTGATTCATCCCTTGCTGAACATCCAGGGGTTGGGGATTAGGGATGGGGATCGCAGTCAAATGCTTGAGGCGATTGAGGCTGCTCACGCCCTAGGGAGGGGAATTTATTTAATGAAACCGCTGGGGGGAGGGAATCTTCTCTCCGAGGCAGAGAGCGCCCTTAAATTTGCCTTCAGCCAGCCAGCCGCAGCAGCTGTTGCGGTTGGCATGAAGACGAGAGAGGAAGTAGACTTTAACGCCGGGGTGGCAGATAATCTCCCGGTTCCGGCGGATTTGAAGGCTAAGATTTCCAAGGAAAAACGGAAACTCCATATCGAGGATTGGTGTGAAGGGTGCGGGGAGTGCGCCTCGCATTGCCCCCAGCAGGCTTTAAAATCAGGGCCTGATGGCAAAATGCATGTGAAAGAAGAGGATTGTTTGCTTTGTGGGTACTGTGCGCGGGTGTGCCCTTTGTTTTGTATTAAGGTGTATTGAGGCGAAGAGGCATGCGGATCCTGGGGCTTGACGTGGGAAAAAGACGGATTGGCGTGGCAATTAGTGACGAACTGGGGATTACGGCGCAGGCTGTAAGCACGATCGAGCGGGATGATATCGAGCGGGATGATCTGGAAGCAATTCGTGCCCTGGTTGAGGAATACCAGGTCGCGGAAATCGTAATCGGGCTGCCGCGTCACATGACCGGGAGATTGAGCAAAGAAGGACAAGAGATTGTTGCCTTTGGGAAGAAATTGGAAAAGTTTTTATCTATTCCTGTTGTTTTCTGGGATGAGCGCCTTTCTACGGTAGCTGCTGAAAAAACTTTGCTTGCGGGTGATGTCAGCCGGTCTCGCAGGCGCAGGGTCATTGATCAGCTGGCGGCAAGCTGGATTTTAGGCGGTTATTTAACCTGGCGCCAAAGAGGATCGGATCAGGGGAGCTAAGGGGATTAGAGAGAAGAAAAGCTCCGGTGAAGACCTGTCTGACGTTGTATACTTTAGCCTGTAATGGGGAAATAATGAGGTTAGCCCAAAATAATACGGAGGTGTTAGGAGATGACTCATAACGGGGAGGAAACTATTATTCTTACCGATGAGGGAGGGC
>DAOURU010000157.1 GCA_030627585.1 Bacillota bacterium | reverse complement strand
GGGATTATAGAAATGATTCCCTGGCTGGAGGACCAGGGAATCGAACTGGTTTTTGTGTCAGATCTCTCCTGTTAGTGGAAAAAGGGGAAATATATTTTTACGAATTTTCAACATGTTATCACTCCTTATAAATTACTCTTATAATATCACATAACGCCCAGCTTAACCGGCCGGCTTTGGAGCGCCGGAAGCTTTGACTCAAGCGGGCGGAGGCGCCCGGTCCCGATTGAAGGAGAGGAAATCGTCTTCGGTGCCGACCTGGTAATCCCGGCGATTGGCCAGGCGCCTTCTTTTGACGGGATTGCAGAAGAACTCGGTTTGGAAAAAAGCAGGTGGGGTACACTTACTGTTGAACCGCGCACTCTGGCAACAAATGTTGAGGGTGTTTTTGCAGGTGGGGATTGCGTAACCGGACCAGCAACAGTGATCGAGGCCATTGCCGCCGGAAAGAGGGCAACGGCAGCCATCGACAAGTATTTGGGAGGCACTGGCGTCCTTTCTACTGTCGCGGCCTTAGAGCGCGAGATCACAGGGCCTCTTGCGGAAGAAGGGAGCCGCGTGAAGCCGGAAAGTTTGCCGTTAGAACAGAGGGTTGGAAACTTTAACGAAGTCGAATTAGGATATACAGAGGATCAGGCGGTAGCCGAGGCGAAGCGCTGCATGAGGTGTGATGTTAGGGAATTATAGCGTAAAATTGGCTTAGAGTTCGGCAGCTCAACAGACAATTTTCGCTGGAAACCGGGAGGGGAAAGAATGTATCAGATCGTCCAGAAAACAAACCTTGCGCCTTCGATTAAGCTGATGCGAGTTAAGGCTCCGGAGATCGCAAAAAAAGCGGAGGCAGGCCAGTTTATTATCCTCCGCCTGCACGAAAAAGGAGAGAGAATCCCTTTAACCATCGCCGATTACGACAGGGAAGAGGGGATAATCACAATAGTTTTCCAAGAAATCGGCAAGTCTACGGAGGAGCTGGGAAGTTTCGATGAAGGCCAGAGCATCTTAAACTTTGTAGGCCCCCTCGGGAAGCCGACCGAGATCACCTCCTACAGGAACGTGGTTTGCGTCGGCGGGGGGGTAGGGGTTGCCCCCATTTACCCGATCGCCCGGTCACTGCACGAAGCAGGAAATAAAGTGATTTCGATCATCGGTGCGAGAAGCAGGGATTTGCTTTCTTTGAAAATGAAATGAGATCTGTGAGCGACAAGTTTTACGTGGCAACAGACGACGGCTCAAAGGGTAGAAAAGGGCTTGTTACCGATGTTCTCAAAGAAATTCTGGACAAAATGAGCGAAAAGATCAACATTGTATTTGCGATCGGTCCTGTTTTAATGATGCGCGCCGTTGCTGAACTAACACGGCAGCACGAAATCAAGACCGTAGTGAGCCTCAATCCGATTATGGTCGATGGGACCGGAATGTGTGGTGCCTGCCGCGTCGAGGTCGGGGGAACCACGAAGTTTGCCTGTGTGGACGGGCCGGATTTTGATGCCCACCAAGTTGATTTCGACCTCTTGATGAAGAGACAGAAGATGTTTTTGCAAGAGGAGGAAAGGGCAAGAGAATGCTGGCATAAGTGCAGGGGTGAGTGCAAGTGACAGAGAAAGCAGATAAAACACGGGTACCGGTGAGCAGACAAGATCCGGAGGAGCGGGTTAAAAACTTTGATGAGGTCGCGCTGGGCTACTCGGAGGAGCAGGCCCTAGCAGAAGCCGCGCGCTGCCGTCAGTGCGAGAAACAACCTTGCCGGGAGGGCTGCCCCGTTGGCGTGGATATCCCGGGTTTCATCAAACTCCTGAAGGAGAAAGATTTTTTAGCGGCAGCCAAGAAAATCAAAGGAGCCAACAACCTTCCTGCCATTTGTGGTCGCGTTTGTCCGCAAGAAGATCAGTGTGAAAAGTACTGCATTTTAGGAAAAAGGTGGGAACCCCTGGCGATCGGCCGCCTCGAGCGCTTTGTAGCCGACTACGAGCGCAGGCACGGGGTAGAAATACCTCCCGTCCCGGCGCCTCTCGGCAGAAAGGTGGCGGTAATCGGTTCGGGTCCGGCGGGCCTTACGGCTGCCGCGGACCTGGCGAAGATGGGTTACAGTGTGACCGTTTTTGAAGCACTTCACGAACCCGGCGGTGTCCTGGTCTACGGCATCCCCGAGTTCCGCCTTCCAAAAGTGATTGTCAAGGAAGAGATCGATTACATCAAGAAACTCGGCGTTGAGATCAGAACAGACTTTGTTGTCGGAAAGGTAAAGTCTATAGATGAATTGATGGCCGGTGGTTACGATGCGGTATTTGTCGGGACGGGGGCCGGGCTCCCCAGTTTTATGGGAATTCCGGGTGAGAATTTAAGTGGTGTCTATTCTGCGAATGAGTTTCTCACCCGCACGAACCTGATGAAGGCATACAAGTTCCCCGAGTGCGATACCCCGGTTAAGTTAGGAAGGCGGGTTGCCGTAATTGGAGCAGGCAATGTGGCGATGGACAGTGCCCGCTGCGCCTTGCGCTTGGGCGCGGAGGAGGTTTTTATCGTCTACCGCCGTTCCGAGGCAGAGATGCCTGCAAGGAAGGAAGAAATCGAAAACGCAGCCGAGGAAGGCGTTCAGTTTCGCCTGTTAACTGCCCCCAGGCGAATTATCGGTAATTCTGGCGGTTGGGTGGAGGCGATCGAATGTCTCAAGATGGAACTGGGCGAACCTGATGAGTCCGGGAGGAGGCGTCCCGTTCCCATCGAGGGATCGGAATACGTGATGGAGGTAGATACCGTCATCGTGGCAATCGGCCAGAATCCCAATCCTCTGATCTCTCAGACCACACCCGACCTCGTAACGGGAAAACACGGCATTATCGTTGCCGATCCGGAAACAGGGGAAACGAGCAAGAAAGGGGTCTTCGCCGGCGGTGACATCGTGACCGGGGCGGCAACTGTGATTTCTGCGATGGGCGCAGGAAAAAGGACTGCTGTTGCTATAGATAAGTATTTGAGAAATAAACCGTAACTGGCTTTGAGACACCCGAAGCCGCCGGAAGAATGTCCGAGCCCCGAGAGCAGAAAACCGCCCTCGGGGCATACTTTTTTTACTTCGTAGCACCTAGTTCCATATCCACCCACACAAAATAGCGAGGAACTATCTTCTTTAAGATAAAGAATGGCGTTAACTTGGATTTCCACGGGGCATGCCTTAAGGGATACGAAACCTCTTTGTCGAGTTTGGCATAATCCATGTTTTACAGCACCGATGCCAGGCAGCGCAGTTCATCCCTCAGGAGGCGGGTGATCAGGAAGTTCTTTCTGACCCCTTCCCTCCCCTGTTTCGCGATCGCCTTTGCTTCCCCGGGATTTTTGAGCAGGTAAGTGACCTGTTTGGCGCACTCCTCTATGCTCGAGACGAGGAAGCCCCCGCCCCCGGCAAGCTGCATCGGAATTCCCCCGGTCTTGCCGGCGACAACAGGTGTTTCCTTCCAGAGGGCCTCGGAAACAACCAGCCCGAATCCCTCCCGGATTGACTTCTGGATGATTACGCTGGCAAGCCTTTGAAAGGCGTTGACCTCGACACTGTTGACTCCTGTCAGGTTGGTAAAAACATGAAGTTGCGGCTCCTGGATATTAATGTCTACGATCTTACTGTATAAGTCCCATCCTTCAGGATCATCGAGAGCCATCGAGCCGAGAAGGGCGAGGTGGAGGCCGGGCACCTCTTCCCTCACCAGCTCCCAGACTTTGATTACTCCAAAGGGATCCTTCCAGGGGTCGAAGCGGGAAACCTGGCTGATGAAAAGCGCATCAGGGCGCATTCCCAGCCAGGTGAGAAGTTTTTTGGCCAGGTCTTCAGAAAGAGGGATGTTTTTGGGGCTCAAAGGGTCGATTGCCGGCGGAATAAAAAACACCTTCTGGTGCTGAAAACCGCTGGGAGCAAATTCCGGCATCGTGAAAACAACGGCTTCGTAGTCGTCGATGAATTCCTTTAAGAAGTCCCAGTAGGCAAGATTCGGACTGGAAGTATCGATATGACATCTCCAGATCCATTTGGTGGCGCTCTTCGGGTGAAAGGCCTTATAAAAAGCATTCAAGGCCGCAGGCTGCGGGTCGTGGACGATAACGACATCGTACTGGTTTTCAAGAAGTTGGGCGTTGCGGATATTGTAAACAAAACAAGTTTCTTCGTCTTCCCTTTTCAGCGGCCCCTGCATGCCCTGAAGAGAGTTGTGAAATT
>DAOURU010000236.1 GCA_030627585.1 Bacillota bacterium | reverse complement strand
TGGGAAAATCAGATGGCAAGAAGCGGCCGGTTCTAACGGACTGGTCGCTTTCCTCTTTTCAGGACGCATTTCTTCGGCCTTTGCGGTGACAAAAGCCTCAGCCAGCGACGTTAAGGAAGGGCACGCCCTCTTTGACAGACTGGCCGAAGAGCAGCCGGCCCTTGTGGAAAGATGTGAAGCCTTGCTGGCTGACAAAGCCTACCGTTGACACTTTCAAGATGAGCGTGTTAGAATAACCTAAATGTGGGAGAGAGAAACGGAACGGGAGGAAAGGAGTTTTTAATAGGTGAGGCTGCACGGAACCATGCGCATTAATGCCAGGGGTGAGCTTGAGATAGGAAGCTGTAATGTGGTTGAACTTGCTCGTACCTTTGGAACACCTCTTTATATTATGGACGAAACCTTAATTCGCCAGAATTGCCGGGAATATTACCAGGCCTTTGCCGGGGGGGGAAGCCGGGATGGCGTTCTTTACGCGGCAAAGGCTTTTATGGCTCCAGCAATATGTAAAATCGTGGGCTCAGAAGGTTTAGGACTTGATGTCATTTCGGGAGGAGAACTTTATCTTGCCTTAAAAGCCGGATTTTCTCCCGAAAGGATTTTTCTGCACGGCAACAACAAATCGCCGTCAGAATTGCAGTTTGCCTTAAAAAGCGGTGTGGGCCGGATCGTGGTTGATAATTTTTACGAACTGGAACTTCTCGACCGCCTGGCTGGGGAAAGTGGATGCCTCTCTTCAGTTTTATTGCGGGTTGCTCCAGGAATTGAGGCCCACAGCCATGACTATATTAAGACAGGACAGTTGGATTCGAAGTTCGGTTTTACCCTCGGCAACGGGGATGCCATGCAAGCTGTGCAAATTGCTCTGAGAGCGGAGAATCTCCATCTCAAGGGACTTCACTGCCATATCGGTTCGCAAATTTTTGAATTAGATGCTTTCCGGGATGCGGCCCGCGTCATGATGGATTTTCTCGAGGAGATTCGCGTTCAAACAGGTTGGACCGCGACAGAACTGGATTTAGGGGGAGGTCTAGGGATTTATTACAGTGCCGATGACACTCCTCCACCGATTAAGGAATACGCCTGCGCCATTCGAGAAAGTGTTGATGAATCATGCAAAAAATGGAATTTTCCACGCCCGAAGCTCTTTGTGGAGCCGGGGCGTTCAATTGTTGGTCCTGCAGGATGCACAGTCTATACAATCGGGGCCATAAAGAATATTCCCGGTATTCGGAAGTATGTTGCTGTTGACGGGGGAATGACCGATAACCCGCGGCCTGCTCTCTACCAGGCAAAATACGAGGGACTGGTTGCAAACAAGGCAAAGGAACCGGTTCAAGAGGTGGTTTCTATTACGGGAAGGTGCTGCGAGTCGGGGGATATGTTGATCTGGGATCTTTCCGTGCCAAAGGTAGAACCAGGTGATCTTTTAGCAATTTCCTGCACAGGAGCGTATAATTATTCCATGTCGAGTAATTATAACTGTCTTCCCCGGCCTGCTGTAGTCCTGGTCCACGATGGAAATGCGGATCTGATTGTGAGCAGGGAAACTTATGGAGATTTGGCGCAACATCACCTCGTGCCGGAGCGCCTTTCTTCCGCTTTGCGCGGTACGGGCTGATAAACAGGTAGTATTATTGAACCTGCGGCTGTTTGGATATTGATAGATTTTCTTTAAAGGCTGGAAAATCCTGCCGGAGCCCTCCAAAGAAGCTTTAATCACAATAACTTTGTATACGTCAGTTGTATACTTCAGCGATGGTTTGGGTTCTCCGCCATGCGGGGGAACTCGAAAGAGAGGTTAATGATGCTGGATCTAAGTTTAACGAGGCTCCTTCTCTGGTTGCCGGCGGTGATTATCGCCCTTACTTTTCATGAATATGCCCACGGAAAAACCGCCGAGCGGCTGGGCGACCCGACTCCCCGCTACCAGGGAAGGCTTACCTTAAACCCCTTTGTTCATATTGACCCGCTCGGTTTTTTTCTGCTCCTCATTGCGGGTTTTGGATGGGCGAAACCGGTTCAAATTAATCCCTTAAATTTGCGCGGGGACCCTCGCAGGGGAATGATGCTGGTTGCCCTGGCGGGCCCTTTGATGAATATTTTAGTGGCTTTCACAGGAGCTTTAATCTTAAGCCTCGCCCTTCCCGATGAAACGGCCCTCAGTTCAAATAATTACTTGGTGGGAATCCTGCGGGGAATTATTATCATCAACGTTTATTTGGCTCTTTTTAATTTAATTCCCGTCCCTCCTTTGGACGGCGCCAAAGTTCTGGCGGGGCTCATCCCTTCCTGTGAGTTTCTAGGTTCCTTAGAAACATACGGCCCACTTATTTTACTTGTTTTAATTTTTACGGGTTTCATGGGAAAGGTCATCCTTCCGCTTGCAAGGTTTTTGATTGGATTAATAAGCGCTATTGCCCACTGGATCGCAGTTCCTTTTATAGGTTTTTAATTTTTTGGGTATTAAGCTGAAAAAAGACAATAAAAGACAAGAAGGGGTCAAAATGAAACAAAGCACTATCTTAAGCGGGATGCGGCCCACGGGCCGCCTTCATCTGGGGCATTTGAGTGTTTTGGAAAACTGGGCCGAGCTTCAAGAAAAGTACCGGTGCTTTTTTATGGTTGCCGATTGGCACGCGCTCACCACAGCGTTTGACGAACCGGGAGAACTTTCA
>DAOURU010000251.1 GCA_030627585.1 Bacillota bacterium | reverse complement strand
GCTTCAGGAGTTATCTGCTGATACCACTCAGGAACAACTTTTAAAGCATATCGCGGGATTAAATGCTGATCCAAACGTAACGGGAATTATTCTGCAAATGCCTGTTCCTCCCCAAATTGATGCAAAGGTTTGCCAGTGGAGCATTGTCTACGAAAAAGACGTAGAAGGGGTAACTCCGACAAATATGGGTTTGGTGTCGTTTGGGAAGCCCCGGATGGCACCCTGTACAGCTTTGGGGGCTTACGAATTAATCAAGTCTACCGGAGTCGATATTTACGGAAAAGAGGTAGTGGTAGTCGGTCACAGTGACATCGTAGGAAAACCGGCGGCGCTCCTTCTTTTGAACAGTTTCGGAACTGTAACCGTTTGTCACATTGCAACAGGGCAGCGCGGGCTCACCGAAGAGCACGTCAGGCAGGCTGAAATCCTTGTCGTTGCCGTAGGTGTTCCCCATTTAATTAAAGGGGACTGGATTAAAGAAGGCGCCATTGTTGTAGACATCGGAATCAACACAACGAAGGATGGCAAGATTGTTGGGGACGTTGAAACAGATGTCGCAAAAGAAAGGGCCGCCTGGATCACTCCGGTGCCTGGTGGTGCCGGCACTGCGACGACAGCGCTTTTGATGCGGAATACGATCGAAGCGGCCAAGTGGCAACTGGAAAAAAGGCAGTAACACGTGACTGCACGGCTAGCCTGGAGAACTGGACCGCGGGAGGGTCCAGTTCTCCCTTTCCTTAGTTAAGACTTCCTATATCACCTTCGGTGACACCACCAGAGGATGAAAACCAAAGGGTTATCCTTCCTTTATTCCGGTCCGGGGAGTTAGCTGAGTTGATTGCAGGCGGCAGGCGAAGCGACTCCTGGAGACACTACGAGTTTTGGGGCGAGTCAAGCAAGAGTGCCGGGAGCGTGCGCAAGGATAACCGGATCAAATTTTCAGGGCAGGTACTATTTTGTTAAAAAGAGGAGGTATTTTGATGGCAGCGGTTCGCATTGACGGCAAGGCAATGGCCGGGAAGATCAGGGAGCAGCTGGGGCAGGAGGTTGAAGTGCTCAAAAAAAAAGGAATTAATCCTAGTATGGCCCTGATTCTGGTAGGGGACTCCCCTGATTCTGCTCTATATGTCCGGAGCAAGGCGAAAGCGTGCGAGGGCGCAGGAGGTTTTGCCGAAACTCACCATTTGCCCGAAGATTCAAGCTTAGAGCAACTGCTTGCTTTAATTGATAAACTGAATCGAGACGACAGTGTCCACGGGATACTCGTCCAGCTTCCTTTACCTCACCACCTTCATGCTTACGAAAAACAGGTCATGGATGCGATTGCGCCGGAGAAGGATATTGATGCTTTCCATCCAGTTAACATCGGAAATCTGGTGATTGGAGATAAATGCTACTGGGGCGTAACGGCCTACGCCTGCGTAAAAATTCTTGAGAACCTGGGCGTCGAGTTGAAAGGGAAGCACGCGGTTGTCATCGGCTGGTCGATTGAGATCGGAAAACCGGTTGCGGTGATGCTTTTTGAAAAAGGGTGTGCTGTTACTCTTGTTCACCCGGAGGCCGATTTTGTTCCTTACACGAAGCAGGCGGATATCCTGATTACTGAAGTAGGGAAACCTAAGGCGATCACGGGTGAGATGATTAAGCCGGGTGCGATTGTCATCGATACCGGTTCAAACTGGGTGGACGGGAAGTCGGTCGGAGATGTGGATTACGACAGTGCATTTGAAGTAGCTGGTTACATTACTCCAGTTCCCGGGGGAGTGGGACCGATGCGGATTATCATGCTGATTTACAACCTTGTCCAGGCGGCAAAACAAAAAGCAGGGGCTTAATTAGTGGCTGTCCGCAGGATCTATCGCGTAGGCGAGGTTGCCGCTTACCTCCGGAATATCCTGGAAGGGGACCCCCTGCTCAATAATCTCTGGATTCGTGGCGAAATTTCGAATTTTAAGCGTCATACCTCCGGCCACCTTTATTTTACACTCAAAGACGAAGCCAGTTGTCTGCGTTGTGTGATGTTTCGTTCCCGAACCGGCCAGCTTTCCTTTTTGCCTGCCAATGGCATGAACGTTCTGGTGCGGGGTTACATTTCCCTTTATGAGAAAGACGGGAACTGCCAACTATACGTCGAGGAGTTAATACCTGATGGGCTGGGGGCGCTTCACCTCGCTTATTGCCGGCTCAAGGCTCGGCTTCAAGGGGAAGGAGTTTTTGCGCCTGAACATAAAAAACCCCTTCCTTTTCTCCCACGTAAAGTGGGCGTGATCACGTCACCGAGCGGCGCCGCCTGGCGCGACCTTGTTACTGTGATGCGCCGCCGTTTTCCTGGAATCCCGATTCTTCTGGCGCCTGCCGCCGTTCAGGGGGAGCAGGCTCCGAGGCAGATTTGCGCGGCCCTCGCCGCACTTAACCGGCGTTTCGATCTGGATGTAATTATTGTCGGAAGGGGAGGGGGATCTCTCGAAGAACTT
>DAOURU010000089.1 GCA_030627585.1 Bacillota bacterium | reverse complement strand
TCGGGAACCCTTTTGCCTTTGTTTTTCACTACTGCAACCACCTCTTGCAAACGCGCCGCGAATTCCGTTTCATTGCCGGCTTCGACGGCATCAAGGAGAAAGTCGTCCAGTCGATCAAGCTCCACCAGGGCGTCTCCTTCCAACTCGAACTGTCCTTCTGTAAGCACCCGGATGATCACGCCCCTGTCACCTCTCTTTTCAGGCGGGCCAGTTCGTCTTCTACCCGGCCTGTTGCCTCTAATTTTCTCAGTTCGGCTTCTACCCTGTCTTTTTCGTCCATGCGGTCCTCTAAAACGCCGGTCGCCATGAGTTCATCAATGGCCGCGGCGCGGGCCTGCATTTTTTCGGTCTTCTGCTCCGCACGTTCAACCGCCAGGCCGACATCGGCCATTTCTTCGGAAAGACCTGTCATCGCTTCCCCGATTTTCACCTGCGCCTCGGCGGCGGAATACTGTGCTTTAATCACCTCTTTTTTGGTCCTGAAGGCTTCTACCTTCGCCCGGAGGCGGTTTTCCACCTCAGCGAGCTTCTCCTGTTCCTGCTGCAGCCCCTGGACCTGCTGTTCCAGGTCTTGTATCTGTTGTTCAATCTGCACCTTTCTTTCCAGGGCGACACGCGCCAGATCCTCTCTTCCCTGCCGCAGGGCTTCTTTTGCCTGGTTGTCGAGTTTGGCAAGGTTGTCCCTGAGTCTGACAATTTGAAGTTCAAGCCGTTTTTTGGAGGCGACAACGTTGGTGATGTTTCGCCGCACCTTCTGAAGCAGTTCCAGCTGTTTCTCGTAGGAATAATCCAGGGTTTCGTGGGGGTTTTCCAGCTGATCCAGAACTTTGTTCATTTTTGCCTTGAAAACCGTTGAAATGCGCGCCAGCAATCCCATTTTTCGGCTAACCTCCTCGTATTCCTTAAATGAAGTATAACCCTAACATCACTGTTTTAAATACGATTGGAAAAAGGGAAACTCTTTCGTTAGACCGGGCAGCCCCAGAGGGGATACCAGTAGCTCAAGTCTTTTTCCCAGGGAAGCTCCCTTTCTAAAAATGCCTGAATGCGCGTTTCCTCAGCGGTGTCCCGCTCTTTTGCCGGGGCTGCCGCGCCTCCCCGGGGGAGGAAGGGGTAAAACACCCCTCTTTTGTAGTTAAAGATTAAATAAAGCGTTTCTTCTTTCCCTTCCGGGTCATCTTCCTGCTTGAAGGGGAAAACTGCGGCGAGCAGTTGGGTGCCGTATCCCTTTTCGGCCAGCGTCTGGCCTGCCAGGTGAATCAGGGAAACGAGGTCATCCCAGTCCGGGTCTTCAAAAACGATCCACCTGTAGCGGTATTCGTCCGTCTGGATTTTCAGTCCGGTTTTTGTTTCCTGGATCGCAAGCTCCAGAAGATCCCGCAGTTCTTTCTCGGTTGTGCGGTAGTCCCGGCTTCTGACAGGCCGGAGCACCAGCCCGGCGCGGCCCCGCGTAACCCAGCCGAGCTCTGTTTTGAAAGTTAAAGCCGCGGTGGTCAGGGCAAAGAGCGGATCAAGGCGGGCGCGCCGCGGCCTGGAACGTCCGAAGAGAATATCAAAGAACCCCATTTAACCCCTCATCTGCCGTTCCAGCTCCCGCAGGTAAGCAAGGCGCCGCTCCAGAGAAGGGTGAGTAGCAAAAAGCTCCGTGAGGGCTTCTCTCCGCAGGGCGGGAATGATGAAAAACGCATTCGCGGCCTCTGTCTGCCGCAGGTCGCGGGTAGGAATGCGCTCTATCGCGTTGCTGATTTTGATCAGGGCGCTGCTGAGCAGGCCCGGTGTCCCTGTAATAAAAGCCGCGCCCCGGTCTGCCGCGAACTCCCGGTAGCGGGAAAGCGCTCTGATGAGAAAGAAGCTGATCAACCAGACGAGCAGCGAAACAAGGTAAACCAGCGCCGCGCCGCCCCGGTCGTCCCGGTCGCGGCCAAAACCGCCGAATCCCCAAAAGAAGAAGTGTTGAACAATGAAAGAAGCTACGGTTGCGAAAAAGCTGGCGATGGTCATCACCGCGACATCCCTGTTTTTTATGTGGCTCAGTTCGTGGGCGAGGACGGCTTCGATTTCCGGCTTCTCCAGGCGCTGCATAAGCCCTGTTGTGACTGCGACCACCGCGTGGGCAGGGCCTCTTCCGGTTGCAAAGGCGTTGGGAATTGAAGTGGGGACGATCGCCACCCTGGGTTTGGGGATATCGGCTAAAGTCGCCAGGCGTTCTACGAGGGTATGAAGCTCGGGGGCCTCTTTCGGGCTCACCTCACGCGCTCCCGTAGAGAGGAGCACTAAACGGTCTGAGAAGAAATATTGAGCGACGAGCATAATTCCGACGATAAAAATCAGAGTTGTAAAACCAATACCCGCCCTCCAGAGTACTACTCCAAAAAACAGGTAGAGGGCAGCCAGCAGAAACATCGTCAAGAACATCCTGGCCGTCAGGCCGTAATCTACCGGAAACCGCCTCATCATCAAGCCTCCCTTAGTTCCTTAACTTAAAAAGATTCGAAACCTTCGTTTCGACCAGCTTTCACCAGCCTTGTGTATTATATGCTAAAATAAAAGTCCCTTCGCTTGGAGAAGGTAATTGCTCCAAGCCTGCGGGGCTGTTTTTTTAATTTTAAACCTGTTTTGATGCCCTGTCAACATGGGCCGGACCAGGAAAATTTAATTAAAGCGAAGGGGCTGCGGCAAACATTGCGCTCAATGTTAAGATGATTCCGATCAGGAGGAAGAATAAAAGGATTAAAGCGATGGGAATGAGCACTGCGGCCACGGCCGCGCCTGTTCCCAGCGCGAGGCTTTCCCGCACGGCGAGAACATCCAGCACCAGGATCCAGATCCTGAAGCCGAAGCGTGCCAGACCGCTCAGGATGCCTCCGGGCAGCCCCAGCAGCGACAGGACTGCCGCAAGGGGAATTTCAATAAATTGAGGTGCCTCTGCGAAACCGAGGGCGCCCAGGAGCCCGCCCAAACTTCCCCTTCCTTTAAATATTTTCCCGAGCGCGAAGAAGGCAACTCCCCCTAAGAACCAGAGGAGAATGCCGCCCAGCAGCGAACTGGCGAGCAAAAAGCGCGGGGAGTGAAGGAGATTGAAGACTCCTTCCAGGTGGCCCGGCAAAACCGGCGCCATTTCCAGACCCGGGGGAAGAGGTGCAGCTTCTTGGGCGGCAGCGGCGCTGACCAGACCCCTGAGCAGGGCTAAACCTCCCACCAGCAGGAGGCCCTGCCTCCACAATTCCCTTTGGCCTGTTTCGCGAAATGTCCGAACCGGGGCGGCCAGCGCCCCTGTAATGTATTCCCACATTCAGATTGAACCCCCTCAATATTTTATTGTGGTAAAAACGGTCGGGAGCGGCCACGGGAAAAGTTGATTCGCTGGATCTCCGGGCCACCTGAAGAAGCCGTGCCAGGCGCTGAAGGGCTTCAGAAAATCGAAAAGACCCCGAGCGCGGTACTCTATGACCCGCGGCTCTCCTTTGATTCCTGCCAGTTTGGCAGCCAGCTTGACCGCGTCCCGCAGTCCTCCCAGTTCATCTACGAGATTCAGTTCCTGCGCCTGGGCGCCGGTGTAAATCCGCCCGTCTGCAAGGCTTCGCACCCGGTCGAGAGGAAGTTTCCGGCCCCGGGCGACCGCCTGCACGAACTGCTCGTAGGTGTCATTGATAATCTCCTGCATGATTCTTTCTTCTTCGGGTGTGAGCGGGCGTGATGGGGAAAGCATGTCTTTGTGGGCGCCGCTTTTGAAGATTCGTTCCCGGTATCCGATTTTGCTGTAAAGCTCTTGCAAATTTGGAACTGTAGAAATCACTCCAATGCTCCCGGTTATTGTAGCGGGATCGGCTACAATTTTATGAGCCGCAACCCCTGTATAATACCCGCCGGATGCGGCAACATCTCCAAAAGAAGCGACAACCTTTTTCCCTGCCTTTTTCAACCGCTCCACCTGGGCATATAATTCCTGCGAGGCGGCGGCGCTGCCGCCCGGGCTGTTGATCCGGATGACCACGGCGCGCAAGGAGGGGTCCTTTTCCGCCCGCTCCAAATCCCGCAGGGCCTGCTCTGTGGTTGTACCGGCGCCGAAAAGGGAAGGCTGCTGGCTGAAGGCAATCGGCCCTGTTAAGTAAATCACCGTAACATTCCGGTTGGAGCCCGGGAAGAGCGGCACTGCTTTTCCCGGCTGCCGGCTTAAGGAAACGATCACCGCCGCCAGGGTGATGATGATGCTCAAACTCACCAGAATTAGTCCAGTTTTTTTATAATTCAACCCTTGACTCCTCCTTTACAGACTTTTAAACAATTCCCTTTTAGAAATATTATTACAAGCAGCAGGAACCAATACTTAAGTAATTATTTCCACAGGCGGGTTGCTTTCCCTTTTGCTCAAGAACCCCCTGATGGCGAGAAGTTTCGGAGGAGAGCCGCCCGCGAAATCCAAATTACTTTCGGCGCCGGCGAGCGGTGCCCAAGTTTGAGGCGTTTGAGGCCTGCCGGGTGGTAGCCGGCAAGGAGCAGGGATTGCCCCAGGCCAAAGCAGGAGCGCCAGAAAGCAGGCTGAAGCTCCCTGACTTCGAAGCCTAAATGGCGCGCCCCCTGGTGGAAAAGAGTAATTCCATAAAAGGCCTTGACTTCGCCGGCTGCTTCTGTTTGGACGACGTGGCCCGCCAGTTGCGTCAGGCTTCGCTTCATTTCTTTTTTCACGCGCATTGTCGCCTTTACCTGATTGCTGCATTTCCGCTGGATTTTATAAAGTTCCCTGTTTGCGAGGTGAAGCTCGCCTACCAGTTCTCCCGGGGAGATTACGGTCCCGTCCCGAAGCTCTACAGCAGGGCCCCGGTACGGGCGCAGGTTCAGCCGCAGCAGGCCGTCCGGTTCGATTTGCTGGACGTGAAAGAGGCGGTCGCAGAATCTTTCCCAAATTTCCCAAACGGAGCGGAGTATGTCCCGCCGGCTTCCCTGGTTCACGGAATTCCACCTTCTTGGAATTCTAACAGTTTTTCCTGATCCGGTATTCGGGATCCGGTTCACCAATCCCTGCCGGGGAGTTTATCTTTTACTAACTTTTAAACATCCTCCGATCTCCCAAAAATAGAACGGGTGAAATGATCCGTAATCCGGAGCAGGCGGCAGGCCGGCGGCATCTCTATATGTTGCTTCACTGGGAGGCCTGGTCATATGGAGATTGAAGGAGAGCTTCTCGGTGGATGCGGGGGCGAGGGTGCAGTCGATAGGCAAGAATTTGAGCGGGCTGAATGCCCGCTCGCAATGCTTGCACTTTTTTCTTGTGTTAATTCTGCCCGGTCTCTTGCTCTTGTGCTTTTGCCTCTGGAGCCGGCCCGCCATGCCCCTTCATTATTTCCAGGAATGGGGTGATCAGATCAAGCGGCAAAGGGAAGATAATGGTGCTTGACTGATCTGTCGCAATCTCCCGCAGGGTTTGCAGGTAGCGAAGCTGAATTGTGGCGGGATGCTTGGAGATGATCCGGGCGGCTTCGGATAACCTTTCTGCGGCCTGGAATTCGCCGTCGGCGTGGATGATTTTGGCGCGCCGTTCCCGTTCGGCCTCCGCCTGAGCCGCCAT
>DAOURU010000299.1 GCA_030627585.1 Bacillota bacterium | reverse complement strand
TCGAAATCCGCCTGCGGGAGATTTCGAGACCCGCGTCATCTGCCTTTTTGCGAGGCCTTTTTACCAGGTGCTCCAGGAGGCGGGAATCCCCGCCCTTGCGATCCCGATGCGCCACCGCCTTGATTTCAGCGTTTTCCTGCGCCTTGCCGGAGAGCTCCGGAAGCTCCGGCCCCACATTGTGCACACCCACGGGGTGCGGGCGAACCTTGCGGGGCGCTTTGCGGCCCGCTGTGCGGGGGTTCCGGCGGTGGTGACGACGGTGCACAGCGTCCTCGCCCACGACTACCCCGCAGCCCTGAGCCGCTTTGTCAACAGCCTTACAGAACGGAGCACATCCTTTTTGACGGACCGTTTTATTGCCGTTTCGCACTTCATCGAAGATTACCTGGTTGCGGCGGGAATCCCTCCCGCCAGGGTGAGGGTAATCTACAACGGGATTGAAACCGGAGCCTGGCAGCGCTGGGCAGGAGATTCCTCTTTCCGCCGCCGCTGCGGGATTGATCCCGGGGCTCCCCTCTTCGGGGTCATTGCCCGCCTCCATCCTGTGAAAGGCCACCGGTACTTTCTGGAGGCAGCGCGGGAGGTAAGGAGCAGGTTTCCCGCGGCCCGCTTTGTGATCGTCGGGAGCGGTTTCTACTGGCGCGAGGTTGATGCCCTGATCAGGGCAAACGGCCTGGAAGACGTTTGCATTCGCACCGGTTTTGAGCCGGAAATCGGCCGCGTCTATGCCGCCCTCGACTGCCTGGTTGTCAGCTCCCTTTCGGAAGGGTTCGGCCTCACCGCCCTGGAGGCTCTCGCTTTGGAAAAGCCCGTGATCGCCGCGCGGGTGGGGGCACTGCCGGAAATCATCAGCGACGGGGAAACCGGGCTGCTGGTGCCCCCCGCCGACCCCGCAGCGCTTGCCCGCGCCATGTGCCGCATCCTGAACGATCCCGCTGCGGCGCGGTGCCTCGGCGCGGCAGGCCGGCGCCTTGTGGAGGAGAAATTCAGCCTGGCCCGGACCGTCGCGGAAACCGCCCGCCTTTACCGCTCTCTCCTTTAATTCCCCCCGTTTTCTTGCGCTTTGTTTTCGGGTGCGTTCCCTGCCGCGTTATCCCCGGAGCCGTTTTCTCCCGCCTCCTTGAGGATCCTGATTCCTGTTACTTCTCCCTTGAGTTCGACCGTTTGGGTTTTCAAGTAAAACTCCTTCCCGATCCGCACTTCCTGCCCTCCGAGGCGGAGATCAGGCTCCGAGATCGCCGTTTTGCCCCGGATTGTGGCATAAACGTCCTTCTTGTAAGGATCTCTTGTGAGCAGGCGGGTGCCGTCGGCGCGGGTGGTGGCAATGAGCCCCGGTTCGACCCGGACGTCTACGATGCGGGCGTCTGTGAAGCTGCCGCTCGCCACAAGCCGGTCCCCCGCCTTGACCGCCGCGGCTGCGGCAGGCCGGACAAAGGGCGCCACAACGGTTACCTCAACCTCGGCAACCCCGGGGGCTTTTCCTCCCGGCCGCAGCTTCCAGTAAACTCCTGCAGCTACGGCAATCACCAGGAGCAGCACCGCCAGGTCGAAAGGGTTCACGAGCCCGAACAGTTTCCCCTTATCATCTAAAAGGCGCAATTTTTCAAGGCGCAATTTTTCGTACCCTCCTGTTTTTCCCTGCGCGATTTTTGACCTCACCCTCCACCTTAGCCAAATTCGACGCGGGCGCCCCTTTTCCTGCTGAAAAAGGGGACAGGCTACTTTTTTTCCGGGTGAAGTGAGGTAAGTCAAAAAGTAGCCTGTCCCCTAAAAACTTTAGTAAAATAAAAGGAGGAACTCCTGTCTTTTTGGCGAATTTAATCCAGAAATAAACAGGAGGTTCCTCAGCAGATGGATGAACAGCAGGTAATTCTAGGGGCCCGTGAAATTCAGGAAATCCTTCCCCACCGCTACCCCTTCTTGCTTGTGGACCAGATTATCGAACTGGA
>DAOURU010000201.1 GCA_030627585.1 Bacillota bacterium | reverse complement strand
AATTGAGGCATCCAAAAAATTTCCTCCCGCGCCTTGTTTTCCGAACCACAATATTTCCGCCGCAGCGGGGACAGGGGACTCCGGTCTGTTCGTAATATGGCTGTGTATGGCGGCACTCGGGAAAACCAGGGCATGCCAAAAATTTTCCATACCGTCCTTGCTTCACCAGCAAATAGCGCCCGCACTTGGGGCATTTTTCCTTGCTTTTTTCCTCTTCTACTTCAATCATTCCAATTTCATTTTCAGCGTGTTCAAGATTTTTCTTAAAAGGCCTGTAAAAATCTTCAACTACTTGCTGCCAGGCCACCCTTCCTTCCTCAATTTGATCGAGTTTTTCCTCCATACCTGCTGTAAATTCAACGTCGATGATTTTTGGAAAGTATTCCTTTAAGAGAACTACTACAATCGAACCCAGTTCGGTCGGGTAGAGATGTTTTTCCTCTTTTACAACATACCCCCGGCTTTGAATGGTTTCAATTACCGGAGCATAGGTACTTGGCCTTCCGATCCCATTCTCTTCTAAAGCTTTTACCAGGGTTGCCTCGGTATAACGCGGGGGTGGTTGCGTAAAGTGCTGCTTTGGCTGCAAGGCTTCAAGTTCTAAAACCTCTCCTTCCACCAACGGAGGCAAATCAGCTTCTGTTTCATCAGTGTCAGGGTAAACCCGCGTAAAACCCGGAAAACGGAGGAGTGAGCCGTTTGCCCGGAAAAGATATAAATCTGCCTTAATCTCTACTGCCGTAGCCTCAAAAACGGCCGGGCTCATTTGACTTGCAATAAACCTTTCCCAGATTAATTTATACAATTTGTATTGATCCCTGGTAAGAAATTTTTTTACATCATCCGGGGTGCGTTCGGTTATTGTGGGACGAATTGCCTCGTGAGCCTCCTGCGCTCTCACGGTTTTTTTGAATTGGGGGGGTTTTTCCGGAACGTAATCAGCTCCAAACCTTTTTTTAATAAACGCCCGCGCCGATTCCTTCGCCTCTTGAGAAAGTGCGGTAGAATCAGTGCGCATATAAGTAATTAAGCCGGCCGCTTCGCTTCCCATGTCGAGTCCTTCGTATAATTGCTGGGCAATGAGCATTGTTTTTCGCACAGGGAAATTCAGTTTTTTGCTTGCTTCCTGTTGCAGGGTACTTGTCGTAAATGGCGGCAAAGGGTTGCGTTTCCGTTGCCGCTTGATAATTCTCTGAACGATAAAAGAAGCGCTATCCAATTCCTGAATAACTTTGTTGACATCTTCTTCGCGCGCAAGATGAATTTTTTCCTTTTCGCGCCGAAACAATTTCGCTTCAAAAGAAGCCTGCTTTGACTTCAAGTGTGCTGTTAGTGTCCAATACTCTTCCGCTTGGAAGTTTCTAATTTCTTCCTCTCTTTCGCAAATCAGCCGGACGGCGACAGATTGAACCCGACCGGCGCTTAAGCCCCGCCTGATCTTACGCCAAAGTAAAGGACTTAAATTATATCCTACAAGCCGGTCAAGGATCCGCCTTGCCTGCTGGGCGTCAACACGATCTTGATTGATGGTTTGCGGCTGCTTAACTGCTTGTTCGAGAGCTTTCTTGGTTATTTCATGAAATTCAATTCGGCAAGGGGCATCCGGAGGCAATGCCAGGATATTTTGCAGGTGCCACGCAATTGCCTCTCCCTCTCGATCGGGGTCCGGACCAAGCAGAACCTTTTCTGCCTTTCGGGCGGCTTCACGCAACCCCTTGATTATTTCCCCCTTGCCTCTGATTGTAATGTATTTTGGCCTGAATTCGCTTTCAACATCGACACCGAACTGGCTTTTGGGCAGATCTCTAACATGTCCGAGGGAGGCTTTAACGAGATATTTACGTCCCAAAAGCTTGGCTATACTTCGTGCCTTTGCAGGAGATTCTACAATCACAAGAACCTTTGCCATTTTTCTCCCTCCATTTGGCCAATTCAATCATAACAAGAATCTGTACAAACAAAAAAATGCCCGGGCATCTGCTTCACGATTCCCTTTACTTCAAGTAATGTTAAAAGCGCGCTGACGACAGAAACAGATAAATTGGAGAGCCTGGCAAGCTCATCTATATGAATAGGTTCCAGACCTATAAATTTTAATAAAGCAGCTTCCTCGGGGGGTAAATTTAATTCTTTTTTCTGCAGGGCTTCCTTTGGTTGCTGCTTTGAAAAATGAAGATAGGGAAATTCCACAATGATGTCTTCTACGGTTTCGACAAGTTTCGCGCCTTGCTTGATTAATCCGTGGGTGCCTTTACTGTGGGTACTTGTCACAGGGCCAGGTACCGCAAAAACATCGCGTCCTTGTTCGAGGGCAAAAGCTGCAGTTATTAAGGCTCCGCTCTTTTCTCCTGCTTCCACAACCAGTGTTCCCAGGGAACACCCGCTGATAATACGGTTCCGGATAGGAAAGTTTTTTGATTGAGGTGTTGTACCGGGTGGAAATTCGCTTAACAGGCACCCGGTTGCTTCCATTTGCTCTTTTAATTTCTCATTTTCCCGGGGGTAACAGATATCTATTCCGCAGCCTAAAACGGCTAGAGTATAACCATTTCCCTGAATGGCGCCTTTATGGGCTGCGGTATCTATCCCCCGTGCCATTCCGCTTACAACACCCCAGCCCAGGTGAACCAGATCTTGTGCAAGTTTTTTTGCGATCATCAGTCCATAAGGAGTTGCGCGGCGTGCACCAACGACGGCAAGCAAAGGCACTTCCCTGGGCGGCAACTTTCCTTTAAAATAAAGAACTACAGGGGGATCTGGAATTTGCGTAAGATGAGACGGATATCCCTCCTCCCCCAGCAGGATTACCTTGATTTCTTTTTTTAAGAGATCTTCAGCCGTTTTTTCAGGATTGGCGAAACGCCTGTTGCTGATGATCTTTTCTACGATATGAGCAGAAAGGTAGGGCACCTGTCTCAGGTCTTTCTCTTTTGCTTCTAAAACTTTCTTTCCTGAAGAAAAATAACGATATAGATGGTTCATATTGCGGGGACCCACATCCAGTACCGCCTGAAGAGCCGCCCAGTGAAAACGGTCTTGCAACCTCAACCTCTCCCTTTTTTCATGTTACTTAATTTTTTCGAAATTAATTTCTGATAATCCTCCTCCTTCTCTCTAATTTTTCCTGAAAACAGCTCATCCAAGCGCAGTCTTGGATAAAGTTTCGCGATCTGTGTACTGATAAAATATACCAGCTTACAAACCTGTTTCCAAGTATACTTATTACAAATAAGGACGTAAATATGTAACCCCCGAAAACATCCGGAGGATTTCGGAAAAATGCGAAGATTATATGATGCGGAAACGGAGTTGATAAAATTGCAGCTTCATAGGAAATGGAAATGGAAAAACAGGTAGAATAATT
>DAOURU010000248.1 GCA_030627585.1 Bacillota bacterium | reverse complement strand
TATTTTCAC
Source organism: Bacillota bacterium (assembly GCA_030627585.1). Lineage (GTDB taxonomy): Bacteria > Bacillota > DSM-12270 > Thermacetogeniales > Thermacetogeniaceae > Ch130. The sequence continues at coordinate 2,483 of DAOURU010000248.1, read as the reverse complement.
GGATTTCTTCCCCGCGCCGAGAAGGCGCGCCGGGAGCTTTTAACAGAACTGCGGGAAGAAGCCAGAACCGGGGTTTTCTACGAGGCCCCGCACCGCCTTCTCAGAACCCTGGAGGATTTCCGGCAAATTTGGGGAGAAGCGCGGCAGGTGGCGGTGGCGCGGGAGCTTACAAAGCAGTTTGAGGAGGTAGTTCGGGGTTCCTTTGCTGAGGTGGCGTCCCATTTTGCGGCCCATCCCCCGCGGGGGGAACTGACCCTGGTTGCGGAGGGAAAAAGCAAGGAAGCGCCGCGCCCCCCTGAGGAACCTGGTGCCGTGAAGGCTGCAGTTGAGGCTCTGATGCGCGCCGGAGCGGAACTGCAAACTGCCTGCAAGGCTGTTGCGCGTGCTTTGGGGCTTTCCAAAAGCGAGGTTTACCGGGCTTACCACGAGGAGTGACCCGGCCCCTGTTCCTCTTGCGCCCCTGATTCCGAAAAAATTAAAGCCCCCGTTTCTCGCGCTTAAACGGGGGGCTTCCTTGGGGGCGGGTAATCCGAAAGCAGTAGATGCCTGGCCCGTATCGGGGCAAAATTAAACGGCCTCCTGAGCCATTGCCGCCGTACAATCCCGGCAAACGTTTTTACCCCGGAAATGCTGGACATTTTCTGCGTTCCCGCAGAAAATACACGCCGGCTCGTATTTTTTCAAGATAATCTTTTCCTGGTCGACATAAATTTCCAAGGCATCTTTTTCCGCAATGCCAAGGGTCCGCCGCAGCTCAATCGGAATCACCACTCTTCCCAGCTCATCAACCTTTCGCACTACACCCGTTGATTTCACAATTTCTCTCCCTCCTGGATAAAATTCGACAAGTTTCGCTGAGCAAAAGCATACCATCTCTTCCAGGAAAAGTCAACCATCTCCCCAAAATTTTTTAAAAAATATTAAATTTAACCGAAGGGGCGTATTTCCTGGATTTCTGTGGTATAATAAATCCTTGAAAAATTGCCGGGAGAAAGGAGCGGAGCCTGGTCGTTAAGAAGCAATTTCGACAAGGCGCATGCAAGGCGCGGCCGGGCGTATCTATGAGCAAAAAAAAGGGTTTTTACGTTACAACTCCGATTTATTACCCAAGCGACAGCCTCCACATCGGACATGCTTATACCACCGTAGCCGCTGACTGCCTCGCCCGCTATAAACGGCTGCAGGGGTATGATGTTCTTTTTTTAACAGGTTCTGACGAACACGGGCAGAAGATCGAGCGGAAAGCGCGCGAGAAGGGAACGGATCCTCAGGCTTACGTGGACCGGATCGTGGCAGGATTTAAAGACTTGTGGCGGCGCCTCCATATTTCCTATGATGATTTTATCAGAACGACAGAGCCTCGCCATGAGAAGACAGTCCGGGCAATCTTCCAAAAAATTTACGATCAAGGAGATATTTATAAATCTACGTATGAGGGATGGTACTGCACCCCCTGCGAAACTTTTTGGCTGGAGCGCCAGTTGCAGGAGGGAAACTGCCCCGACTGCGGGCGCCCGGTTGAACTGTTAAAGGAGGAAAGCTACTTTTTCCGCCTCTCCAGGTACCAGGAAAAGCTTTTGCGGTACATCGAGGAAAACCCTGAGTTTATCCAACCTGTTTCCCGCCGCAATGAGATGATTAATTTTATCAAAGGCGGCCTTGAGGATCTTTGCGTCTCCCGGACTACCTTTAGCTGGGGAATTCCCGTTCCTTTCGATCCCGGGCACGTAATCTATGTCTGGTTTGATGCGCTTGTCAATTACATTTCGGCCCTCGGCTGGCAGGAGGGCTCCCCTCGTTTTGAGCATTACTGGCCTCACGCGGCGCACCTGGTGGGGAAGGATATCGTCCGCTTTCATGCGGTAATCTGGCCGATTATCCTGATGGCAGCCGGGATTGAGCCTCCCCGCACGGTTTTCGGGCACGGATGGCTTCTCCTCGAGGGAGGAAAAATGTCAAAATCCAAGGGAAATGTAATCGATCCCCTCGTTCTCATTGACCGCTACGGCGCCGATGCCGTGAGGTACTACCTCCTGCGGGAGCTTCCCTATGGCGGGGATGGCTACTACACCGAGGAAAACCTTGTGGCGCGGATCAATACGGATCTTGCCAACGACCTGGGAAACCTGATCAGCCGGACCTTTGGAATGCTGGAAAAATACTGGGAAGGCGTTGTTCCCGAACCGGATCAGCGGAGGCCCCTTGACGAAGATTTAAAGATCACAGCGCAGGAGGCCAGGCAGGAACTGGAACGCCAGATGGGGCGCTTTGATTTCAGCGGCGCCCTCGCTGCAATTTGGCGGCTTGTCCACCGCGCCAACCGTTATGTAGACGAGACTTCCCCCTGGAACCTGGCGCGCGACCGGGAGGGCCGGCCGCGGCTTGCCACGGTGCTCTATAACTTGAGTGAAGCCGTCCGGATTTTGACCATTTGGTGCTCCCCTTTTATGCCTCTTTTCCCGCCCCGGGTTTGGGAGCAGTTT
>DAOURU010000057.1 GCA_030627585.1 Bacillota bacterium | reverse complement strand
CATCCCGGGCGGCGCGCCTGCACCCCCCCGCCGCACCTGAGAGCACCACACCGATCACGAAGCAGAAAAATAAAACCCAAACCGTCCCCCGGTACCGCTTGTTTTCCCCCACCTTCACCATCTCCTTACAGATTTTCCTAAATTTATTCGCCGGACCGGGGCAAAATCCTGCTTCAGCCACCTCGCTCCCTGGTTTCCAGGACTTGAGCCCAACTCACATTAATAAATTTGGAATTAAGAAAGATGCCAGGGGAAATGATATGAATAAATTATCAGAACTTCAATAAACAAGAAATTTTAAATTCTCTTGAAAAAAATTCAAGAAAGCTTGGACACCAGCCGGTAACTAATGGTAAAATTATATATAACCACATTATAAAGGAGGGTGATCATGAAAGTCCTGCTTGTTTATCCCAAGTACCCGGAGAGCTTCTGGAGTTTCAAGCACGCCCTGAGGTTTATCAGCAAAAAGGCAGCCCATCCCCCCCTGGGGCTTTTAACCGTTGCGGCGATGCTTCCCCAGGCATGGGAAAAAAGACTGCTCGATATGAATGTGAAAAAAATCAAAGACGAAGACCTCAAATGGGCGGATTATGTCTTCATCAGCGCGATGGCAATCCAGAGAAACTCGGCAAAGGAGATCATCGCGCGCTGCAAAGCGCTGGGGGTAAAAACTGTCGCAGGAGGCCCCCTTTTCACGATGGAACCGGAAGCGTTTGAAGAAGTGGATCACCTCGTCCTCAATGAAGCGGAAAGCATACTCCCTGCATTCCTGGACGATCTGGAAAAAGGGGTTGCAAAACACATTTACACCAGCAAACAGCGGCCCGACCTCGGCAGAACACCGGTGCCTATGTGGGAACTCATCAACCTGAATGATTATGCCACCATGAGCATTCAATATTCGCGGGGGTGCCCCTATGACTGTGAATTTTGTGATATCACCTCGTTATACGGGCGCAAACCACGTTTAAAAAGCAAGGATCAGATGCTGCAAGAACTCGACTCCCTCTATGAACACGGCTGGAAAGGGGGCGTATTCATTGTTGACGACAACTTCATTGGGAACAAGGCAAGGTTAAAGAGAGAAGTTTTGCCTGCGATGATCGAATGGATGGAAAAGCACAAGCATCCTTTCTGGTTTATTACGGAAACCTCAATCAATCTGGCGGACGATGATGAACTGCTGGATTTGATGCGCAAGGCAGGATTTGTCCACGTCTTTATCGGGATCGAAACCCCGAATGAAGAAAGCCTGAAAGAATGCAACAAGTTCCAAAACGTAAACCGGAATTTGATCGATTCGGTAAAAAAGATCCAGAACTACGGCCTTCAGGTGAGCGCCGGGTTCATCGTCGGTTTTGACAGCGACACCCCTTCAATTTTCGACAGACAAATCAACTTCATCCAGCAAAGCGGCATTGTCACGGCAATGGTTGGTCTGCTCAATGCCCCTAAAGGAACCAGATTATTTGAGCGCCTGAAAAAAGAAAAGCGCTTATTGCTCAATTTCTCCGGAAACAACACGGATTTTTCTATTAACTTTATTCCCAAAATGAACCCCCAAAAACTGCTCGAGGGCTACAGGAAAATCGTCACGACTATTTACGCACCGGGGCCTTATTACGACCGGATCTGGGAGTTCTTCAAAGAATTTAAGCCTGTGAAAAGAAACAGGATCTCCCAGCTTCGTTTATGCTACCTGACAGCCCTTTTTAAAGCAATGTTTTACCTGGGGGTCCTTGAAAAAGGAAGAAGGCACTACTGGAAGCTCCTGCTCAAGACCCTCGTGAAATACCCGCACCTCCTTCCAGAAGCAATTACTTTTGCAGTTTACGGCTTCCACTTCCGAAAAATTTTCAACAAGGCTCCCACGATGCAACCCAGCAAGTAAAAGCAAATGCAGGAGTTCGGGGTGCTGTCAATCCCGGCCGATATACAATGAGAGCATGAGGGAGACTTCTTTTTCGATTTCCCCCCGCAGGGCGGGGGGTGCAAGCGGATTACATATTCAGGAAACAAAAGAAAGGCAAGAGAAATCCCGCACATCACAAGGAGGACAATTTTTGCGGCCTCCCACCCGTAGCGGTGCGCCTGGACATACTTCCGGGCGCCCAGGCTCTGTCCCACGAGGGTGGCGGCAGCCACTGCAAAACCGTAACCCGGCATGTAGGAAAGAGATTCCGCCGTCAAGGCCACCTGATGTGCTGCAAAAGATAGGGTTCCCAGCCCGGCCAGCATCATACTCCCGATAATTCTTCCCAAACTGAGGAGCGCCTCTTCGAAGCCGGCAAGGGTACTTAAATTGAAAATTTTGCGCGCCAGCGCCCCTTCAAACCTGCTTAAATCTGTCCGCCCCGCTTCCTCCTCTTTTTCGGGTCTTACATATTTATACGCTTAAGATTCCTTCATTATTGGGTAAAGCCTAAACGTGCTCTCCTCCAGAAAGTTGCATTGCAACCAGATATTCCTTAAAATATTAACAGGAGAGGCTGGCCCTATACAAAAAAACCGGGGGGAACACCCCGGAAATCACCGTAAATCCAAATCTTCATTAAAATATTAAAGGAGTGACAAGAATGTACTGGGAGCAAAAAGGGCGGAGAAACACAGCCGCCACTGCGGAGCTTGCAGTGAAGAGGGCGCAAGAACTAAAAATCCGCCACCTTGTGGTTGCCTCGAACAGCGGTTTCACGGTGGAACACTTCCTGGATAAGGGCCTTGAGGTAATCTGCGTGACCCACCATGTAGGTTTCACGGGGCCGGGAGAGGACGAAATGGGCGCCCAGGTTAGGCAGCGCTTGCTGGATAAAGGAGTGAAAATCTTAACCACAACCCATCTTTTGGCCGGGGTCGACCGCGCCGTACGCAACAAATTCGGAGGTGTTTACCCCGCAGAAATTATCGCCCAGACACTCCGGATGTTCGGCCAGGGGGTAAAAGTCTGCGTGGAAATCGCGGGAATGGCGCTTGATGCAGGCCTGATCCCTTACGGGGAGGAAGTGATCGCCGCAGCAGGCTCCGGAACCGGCGCCGATACTGCAGTGGTTATCGTTCCCGCCCATTCCAACCAGTTTTTTGACACCAAAATCAAGGAGATCATCTGTAAGCCCCGGGAGTTTTAGGGGGAACTTTTCTTTTGGATCCCGCTGTGCTTCTCAATGTAATATTCTTCCTTAATGAGGAGATCTGAGATAGGGACGATTTTGTAGCCCTTTTTCTGAAGCTCTTCAAGGATGGCGGGAAGCGCCTCAGGAGTATATTTGGCATTATTATGGAAGAGAACAATGGCACCGGGGTGGATAAGATTCAGAACCCGGTCGACAACAGCCCCGGTGCCGGCTTCCCGCCAGTCCAAAGAATCCACGCTCCACTGGATGACCTCATACCCGAGGCTGCGGGCAGTGTTGATCACGCTGTTGCTGTATTCCCCGAACGGGGAGCGGAAAAGGCGCGTCCTCTTGCCGGTCAGCCGGTAAATCAGTCGCTCATTTTCTAGCAGTTCTTTTTTGAATTCCTCCTGAGAAAGAGAGGCGCAGTGCGGGTGGGTTGAACTGTGGTTCCCCAGTTCGTGCCCGGCAGCCGCGATTTTCTTCACCATTTCCGGGTATTTTTTTACCCAGATTCCGGTAAGAAAAAAGGTGGCTGTCACTTTATGCTCTTTCAAAATTTCCAGCAAACGCAGCGTATAATCGGCACCCCAGGCGGCATCAAAAGAAATGGCCACCTTTTTTTCTTTCGTGTCCACAGCATAAATGGGGACCTCGCGATCCAGGTTGGCAAGAACGCCGGCAACCCGGCTTGACAAACCGGTGAGAAAAAAGACCCCTGCCAGGAGGATTAGACCTGCAACAACCGCCCCCCGAAGCAGGACATGTCTCCTTAAAAAAATGAAGCGCACGGGACCACCTCCCCTGCTTTTTCTACAAGTATTTTATTCCGGAGAGAGGGGGTTCATGCGCTTTTTTCCGGACAGTTTTTGGTGAACAGGGGATACCGCTGGCACCGAGAGCCAGAAATTAAGAAACCTCCCGCTAGATTCTTGTCTCCCAGGCGCGCTTAAAACAACGATGCACGCGCAAAAGACGCACGCGCAAAACAGCCTCTAGCCGCCGCAGGCTCTAACCCGCTCTACAAGATGCTGCATCTTGAAAAAATCCTTTTTTCCGGGGGATACCTCAACCCCGCTCGACAGGTCGACTCCAGCCGGATTCACCAGGTTCAGCGCCGCCTGAACATTGTCCGGATTGATCCCGCCGGCCAGAAAAACAGGACCGGGGGCCTTCGCAACAAGAACCTGCGCCAGTTCCCAATTGTGCTTTAAGCCCGTACCCCCGCGCTGCCAAGTATTTTCCCGCCGGACCGCCGTATCCAGGACCGCGGCTTGAACCCCGGCCTGGAATGCAAGGATCATCTCGCTTGCAAGGGCGGACAGGGAGAAGTCTGGATCAGATATTCCGGCTGGAGGAAGATGAAAGGACTGCCAGATTGCACAAGCAGGAAAGGTCTTTTGAAGCTGCCGGATCAAGCCGGGATCACATTTCCCCAATAACTGCAGGCCATAAGGGGAAATTTCAGTCCCAATCGAGTACAGCCATTCAAAATCGTTTCGGTCGGTCAGAATCAGGACGGGAAAGGGTAAAGCTTGCACCAAGAAACGGGCCTCGAAAAAACTTAGGCTCCTGGGGGAGGAGCCAACCTCTAAAAGCACCCCCGCGAAATCGGCGCCTGCCGCTGCAGCCGCCTCAAGATCTGCAAGATTTGTGATCCCGCAAATCTTAATGCGATAACCCCCCAAGAATAACTCCAACCCTTCTCCTAAAATGATACAGCATTATTCTAACACATCATGCCACTTTTACGAAACCCTTTTGTTCCAAAAAATGTTAGAGCCATTACCCCTTCGGCTAATTATACGGGCAAAAATCCGCTCCAATGACAGGCTGCTGCTACAAGATTTTTCCGGGCCAGAGTCGCAGGCGCTGAGAAGATAATATCACCCTCTAACTCCCCCATGCTTCTTAAGCGGGCCCGAAAATAAGAAAGACTTTTTTCCGGCAGAATTTAATGATATAATCAAACAGGATTTTGAATCACCGCCTTAAACCACCATTCAACCACTCATCACCGCCAGGCAAATTTCTTCCAATTGCCTCCTGGAGCAGCCGCCATGGCCAATAAAAACTGCCCAAAAAACAGAGGGTGATTATTCCCGCAAGAAACTCTTACTCCCCAAGAAAGGATGATGCCGGTGGATAAATTGATTCTGCCTTCCAATACTGGTGTGGCAGCAGTAGGCCTGAAAACAGGTCTCATCGTCCCCAATGATGATATTGCTTCTATTACGGCCGAAACAGTCAAGGAAATTGTTAACGACGGCGATATTATCTGCGTCACCGAAGCCGTTGTGGCCAGGTCTCAAAACCGCTATGTCACCTGTACAGAATTGGCCGAAGACGTTCAGGAGAAGCTGCGCCTGAAAGAAGGCTGCACCCTTGCAGTTATCAGCCCGATCGCCAGCCGTAATCGTTTTGCCCTCATCATGAGGGCCCTCGCACTGGCAACCCGGGGCGGAAGGGTCATTGTCCAATTTTCGGCTCCATTTGATGAGGTCGGCAACCAGGTAATAGACGAGGAATTTGCCACTACCCGCCTGCGGCTTAAAAAGACCTTGAAAAGTCTGCGGGAAGCAAGAGAAAATACCCCCTTGCTCAATGTTCTCATCAGGGAGATCATCGCTGCCTTGAAGCTGCAGGAGATAGGCTACCACCTCGTGAGCATCCGGAAGATTACAGGCAAAGGAATCGCCGACCTGACAGTGAGGGCACCGGATGGGAAGCTGGCTGTGGCAGAGGTAACTTTTGCAGACCTGAAGAAGGCGGCAAGCAAAGCCGTTGGCATTCTCCGGGATGTCCCGGAGGCAGAGAAAGCCCTCGCCATTGCCGTTAACCTGGAACACCAGCACTTGACTCTAATTGATGCCCAGGCCTTTCTGGAACAAAAAGATTCAGAAGCAACAACGCTTGACTTTTCCTCGCAGCTTGACAGTTATTACGAGCCTGATATCATTTTTTCCAATGAGCTGGGAGAGCGTACCTTCTCTCACCCAATCACCAACATGGATTACCGGAAATTATACCTGCAAATGATCGATGAAGGGGGAGCGCGGGGCGAAGTTATCTTCACCAACAACCCTCTCAAGGTTTACGAGCTGGGCTACATCGACGGTGTCTGTATCGGCGCGGTACATGAACGGGAAAAACTGCGGGAGCTGTTTCTTTCCTTCGGGGCCCTGGTTCCAGTAATCACAATCCAGGAGGTAGGGCCGGGCCCCTGGGGAGTCATCGGTTCCAATGTCTCCGATTTTCGGGGAGGGGTTCTCAAACTCTTGCCTGAAGACGCCGATGGAACGGCAGAACAAATTAAGGCAAAGATCAAGGAGGCGACCGGCAAACTGGCAGAGGTCCTGATCTTCGGAGACGGAGCCTACAAAGACCCCGACACAGGAATCTACGAGCTGGCTGACCCGCATCCGGCGATCGGAGCAAGCGCCGGGCTGAGAAGGGCAGGCCTTCGAACAGGAGCAAAACTGAAACTTCAGATCGACACCCTTTACCGCCAGGGCTACTCCAGGGAAGAAATCGCCGCCTTCCTGGCTGCCAAGCAGGGCGAACTCTCCCAGGAAAGCCTGGGCACCACCCCCAGAAGCGCGACCAGCATTATCGGCTCCCTTGCCGATCTCGTTACCGGATCCGCCGACGCCGGAACACCGATTGTTTTGGTCAGAGGATTCGAATATTGTGAATCCTCTGTATGTTCTGTCACTTCAACTCCCAAGAGAGGCAAAAGCTTCCACCGGTGTCGTGACCCTCGATGACAATGGCATAGGTAGCCCATCTTGCTT
>DAOURU010000175.1 GCA_030627585.1 Bacillota bacterium | reverse complement strand
GATATTAAGAAATTCGGCACGGATAAATACGGCCAGCCCCTTTTCATTCCCGATGCAGGAAAAAGCGAAGCAGAAGCAGACAACTAATCAACAGGTTGGAGCTGTATTGCAAGCAACGAGTAAGGTGGGGTTTTTGTGGGTGTCATCGGGGAGGGAATCATTGCCGCGCTCAAAATGCTCGTTACCGGAGACCCGGAGGTGCTGGAGATCGCCCTCCGCACCTTGCAGGTTTCCGGAACCGCAACGATGATCAGCGTTTTCATCGGCGTACCAGCAGGGACATTTCTCGCCCTCAACAGGTTTTTGGGGCGCGGGCTGGTGATAAGCCTCGTAAACTTCGGAATGGGGCTCCCCCCGGTCGTTGTAGGTCTTATAACATGGCTCTGCCTCACCCGCTACGGGCCGCTGGGCTTTCTCGGTCTCCTCTATACCCCAACCGCAATGATTATCGCCCAGGCAATCATTGCCTCACCCATTGTCGCCGGGTTTACAGTCGCCGCAATCCAGTCCGTGAACCCCAAAATGCACCTGCAGATCCTCGCCCTCGGGGCAAACAGGCTGCAATTCCTCTGGCTGCTGCTGCGGGAGGCCCGCCTCGGCCTCCTCGCAGCGGTAATCGCCGGCTTCGGCGGTGTAATTTCAGAAGTCGGCGCCTCGATCATGGTGGGAGGCAATGTACGCGGCTTCACGCGCGTGCTCACCACCGCCATCTCCCTCGAAGTATCCAAGGGCAAATTTGAACTGGCAACAGCCCTGAGCATTATTCTGCTTTTCCTCTCCTTTATCATTACTGCAATCTTGACAGGAATCCAACAGCACAGGAGGTAGCCGGAGTGAACCGAAAAAATACAATCGCCTTAAAAGCGGAAAACCTTAAATTAGTGAAGGGCGGGAAGGAGATTCTCTGCATCGACGACTTTGCCCTCTCCGAAGGAGAAGTCACCGCCCTCGTGGGGCCCAACGGTGCAGGAAAAACGAGCCTGCTCCTCACGCTCGCCCTCCTGGAACGCCCGGCGCAGGGGAAACTCCACTTTAACGGAACAGTAGCCACGCATCAGAATACGCTCTTTTTGCGCCGCCAGATGGCCGTCGTTTTTCAGGAACCCCTCTTAATGGATACAACAGTGCTCGCGAATGTCATGACAGGGCTCCAGATGCGGGGTCTCCCGGCCCGGCTTGCCCGCCCGCGTGCCGAAGACTGGCTCAACCGCCTGGGAATTGCTCACCTGAAAAAGCGCCAGGCGCTCCGGCTCTCCGGAGGGGAAGCGCAGCGGGTCAACCTGGCGCGCGCCTTTGCCCTGGAGCCAAAGATCCTCTTTCTCGACGAACCCTTTGCAGCCCTGGACTACCCCACCCGAAAATCCCTTCTGCAGGACCTCGGCAAGATCCTCAGCGAGACAAAAGTTACGACTCTCTTCGTCACCCACGATTACACGGAAATCCCCTGCCTTGCCCAGCGGGTGGTTGTGATGTTGAACGGGCGCTTAATTAAAAGCGGCACTGTGGAAGAAGCGCTTGGCGCCGCCCCCTTTCCTCAAATTTCCATCCCCTGGGAACTTCCCCAAGCTTGAAAGCAGCCCGCTGCAGCAGGCCGGTGAGTATCTCCTTATGCCGCTGCACTGGAAGACCTGCCAGTCGTTTCTGGGCCAGGAAGGAGAAATAAAAAAGGATTTGCCCCGGAGAATGCAGAATTAGAAATAATGAAGCGCTCGAAGAGAATTTTGCAGTGTCAATCCTGCTGAAAGGAGCGAAGACCATCAGCAAACACTCTTCTGTTCACGCGAATTCGAACAAAATCACGCCAGGCAGATTCAGGCCTTGCCTCGCGTTTTTTCTGCTCATCACCTTTTTTTCAGCCCTCTCTTTTCCCAAGCCGGGCAGAAGCAATCAGGAATCTCCAGCCTCCCCCAGCCGCCCGGCAGCGGCGCCGGTGGTGGTGGCTGACGTAACGGGACCCATCGTCCCGGTTACGGCACGGTACTGCGAACGGGCAATCAGGACAGCGGAAACAAAGGGAGCAACCGCTTGCGTAATCCGGCTCAACACCCCCGGCGGGCTGTACAGCGCTACCCAGGAACTGGTAACCGCCATTCTTAATGCCAATGTCCCGGTCGTGGTTTTCGTTTCTCCTGCAGGAGGCTGGGCAGGTTCCGCGGGAACGTTTATCACCATCGCCGCTCACGTGGCTGCAATGGCGCCCGGAAGCAGAGTCGGAGCAGCCCATCCGGTCGCCGTAGGACCGCCCGATGCGGCGCGTGTTCCCAGTGAAAAAATCACCGAGGATGCCGCGGCCTGGGCGCGCTCCCTCGCCCAGATGCGGGGGAGAAACGCCCGCGCTGCAGAACTGGCAGTGCGCGAGAGCAAGTCCTTTTCTGACGCGGAAGCCTTGAAGCAAAATCTCATTGACCTCAGGGCGCGGAATTTAGAGGACCTCCTGAACCAACTGGAAGGAAAGAGGGTCGGCCTGGGGAGTGGGCTCCAGGCAACAATAGAAACCGGAGGGGCGCCGGTTCAAGAACTGCCCATGAACATTGCCGAAAGGTTCCTGCTGGCCATCAGCAATCCCGATCTGGCCTATCTCCTGCTCACAATCGGCATGGCCGGCCTGATGGTAGAAATCTACCACCCCGGCCTGATCTTTCCCGGCGTTGCAGGAGGAATTTCTCTCTTGGTGGGGCTTTACTCCCTTGGAACGCTGGATGCCTACTGGGGAGGAGTGCTTCTAATCGTCCTGGCTTTCGGGCTCTTCATTGCCGAGGCCTTCATTGTCAGCCACGGCGTCCTGGGCGCAGGCGGAGTAGTTTCCTTCATCACCGGATCCCTGATCCTTTTCAGCAACGGGCCGCCCGGGATCCGTGTGAGCATCTGGCTGATCGCCGCTGCAGCCCTCGTTTTTGCAGGCCTCATGGTGCTTCTCGTCACAGCCGTGGTCCGGGGGCAAAAGCGCCCGGTCAGCACAGGACAGGAGGGTCTGGTTGGGCAGACTGCCATTGCCAGGACAGACCTGAATCCTGCGGGCACTGTCTTCGTAGCTGGTGAACTTTGGAACGCCAAAGCCGAAGACAATATGATACAATCAGGCGAAGAGGTGGTGATTACCGGGGTGGAGGGCTTGCGCCTGAGGGTGCGCCGGAAGGATCAGTAAGTCGGGAAAGATCAAAATAAGGAAGGATCAATAAAAATGAAAAAACCTGAAAGGGGGGAATTACCCGGGGAACACGGCCAACTGCCCAAGGAGGGGCCGGAAGAACCGGGGCTGATATTATGTGGAGTTTTTCCATGACGATAATTATACTGCTGCTCCTGCTGCTGGGAGCCTCCCTGCGGATCGTGCAGGAATATGAGCGGGGAGTGATCTTCCGCCTGGGGCGCTGCGTGGGCGCAAGGGGGCCGGGGCTCATCATTTTGATTCCCGGCATTGAACGGATGCAGAAGGTTGACCTGCGCGTGATCACGATGGACGTGCCGACCCAGGAAGTGATTACAAAAGACAACGTCACCGTAAAGGTGAACGCGGTCGTCTACTTCCGCGTCGTCGAACCGGTCGACGCGGTAATCCAGGTGCTCGACCACATCAAAGCCACCTCCTGGCTCTCCCAAACCACCCTGAGAAGCGTGCTGGGCCAGTCGGATCTTGACGATTTGCTGGCCAACCGGGAGCAAATCAACCAGCGGCTGCAACAAATCATTGATGAGGGGACAGAACCCTGGGGCATCAAAGTGAGTCTTGTCGAAGTAAAAGACGTCGAG
>DAOURU010000134.1 GCA_030627585.1 Bacillota bacterium | reverse complement strand
GTGCCGGGAATAGTTTTCAATTCCTTTGCAAATCCCGACCTCTCGCAGCATTTCGAGATCAAAGCGGGTGCGCTGCTCCAGGCGTTGCGCCTCCAGTAATTTTCCTGCGGCGCGGAGCTCCGCCAGGCGCGCCTCCAGTTCCGCTTCAATGGAACGAAGCGCCCGCTCCATCCGGTCCTGCCGGGTAACATAGTGAGAAGCCGGAAAAATCGCAGCGTGCAGGCGGCGCGCCAGGACCTCTCCGGTGAGGGTGTCGATCTCCAGGATCCGGTCGATCTCGTCTCCAAAGAATTCTACCCGCAGCGCCTTTCCGCTGAAGGAGGCGGGAAAAATTTCGACAACATCCCCCCGCACGCGGAACCGGCCGCGCAGGAACTCGTAGTCGTTCCTCGTGTAGTGGATGTTAATCAAACGGGCGAGGACCTCGTCCCGGTCGATCTGCATTCCCTGGCGGAGGGAAACCATCATTTCCCGGTAGTCGGCGGGGGAACCTAAACCGTAAATGCAGGAGACGCTGGCCACAATAATCACATCATTCCGCTCAAACAGGGCTGCAGTCGCCGAGTGCCGGAGTTTATCAATCTCCTCATTTAAAGAGGAATCCTTCTCGATATAGGTATCTGTTTGCGGAACGTAAGCCTCCGGCTGGTAGTAATCATAGTAACTAACAAAGTATTCCACCGCATGGTCGGGAAAGAATTCCCGGAATTCGCTGCACAACTGCGCGGCGAGGGTTTTATTAGGAGCAATTACCAGCACCGGTTTCTGGATTTCCTGAATTACTCCGGCAATAGTAAAGGTTTTCCCCGAACCGGTGACGCCCAGCAGGGTCTGATAAGAGAGACCGGCGCGAATCCCCTCGCTGAGCCGGGCAATTGCCTGGGGCTGATCCCCGGTGGGGGCAAAGGACGCCCGGAGTCGAAACCTGCTCATAAAAAAACACCTTCTCCTGAAATGATAAAAAATCCGGGTCTTTTATTCACCCCGGATTATACCACAAAATCGAAGGCGCGTCACAATCCCGGCAGCACATCAAGCTTTCCAGAATACCAAGCCGGGACTGGGCGGCTAACGCTCGCCCAGCTTGACCCTCACAAAGTCCATCACTTGGAACACCGCCTCTTCCGGGCAGGCGCTTATCCACGAAGCCGCAACCTTTTCATTAAAATTTGACAAGCGGTTGAGAACCGGCGGTTTCCTGCAAAAGCCGGGAGATAAAAGCCGCAACATCCTCTTGGGAGGGAGGGATTTCGATCTGCTCCTCTCCCTGCTGCGCCCTTCCTAAAGCCCGCGCCGCTGCGGCAAGGAGCGACATCAGTTTGGCTTCCGCCCCCGAAGCTTCGGCTTTCCCCTCAGATCTTGCCTCGACTTCTAAATATCCGGAAAGATCCCAGACAGTGTCGCCGGGCAAGGGGGAGGGATTGTATTCCCCCGTCCCGTCAATCACCGCAGTTGAAATTTCAGGGAAAATCAGCATTACCGGGTCCTCGGGATGGAGACAGGAATGGTAAACCTCTACTTTGTAGTGACGGCTTAAAGCATGGGTTAAAATTTCTCGCATCACCAGGCTCCCCGCTCCCGGCGCCCCTTTAATAAAATAACGCTCCTGGCAGGCGGCAGAAAGAAAGGAAATAAAGTCTACGGCACCCTCGGAAGCAATGGTGCCCGCGAAAAAATGTTTGAGCTGGGGCGGCTTTGGGAAGATTGTCCGCGCCCAGCTTGCGGCCCGGAACTTGATTGCTTCCTCATCCAGGCCCTTCCGGTAATGCGCACAAATCCGCGTCCAGGCTTCGCCGGCTTCGCGGAGCAGGTCTGCCGCCTGGAGGCGGGCTTGTTGGCTTTCTTCGCGCCGGGCTTTTCCCTCCTCTTCCTTCTCTTGAGACAAGGATTGATCCGGCAGAGATATTTCCGTCACCTGAAGCGAAAGAGGATGCCCTCCCCCGCTCAAACCGGGAGGCACGCCGTTCAAGATGCCTACCCCTAAAGCCTGGATAACCAAACCTTCAAGGGTCATGTGGTCTTCCGGTTTGTGGAAATACTCGACCTGATACCCCCGGTCTGCAAGAGCAAATCCCAACAACCGTAAAAACAAGCTCTTTCCTGCGGAGGAAGAGCCTTTCAGTAAATAAACCCGTTTTAAATCCTGAAGCACTTCATCCCAGTAAGAAAAAAATCCCCGGCTCGTTAAGGAGCTTGCGAAAAGATGTTTATTTCGGAATCTCATTTTGAGCCTACCTGACTTTGACAGGTAGGGACCTTCACCCCCTGTTTAACAAATTTTTCCCAACCCCGGAAAGCCTGCTTGATATTATTAAATTATTAAACAGGGGGATTAGTTGTGACTCGCCCTCCTTAACTAAAGAGAAAAGTTAAAGACTGGACCTGGAACGGAAAAAGCGGCGGATAAGATTTTTTAAGGGGCTGGCCATCGTATAATCGACATTGGAATGATCGCCGGGTTCGGGAACAGGAATCACCCCGAGGGGAGTGCCTTTCTCCCACGGGACCCGAACCCGCGCGGATCCCGCTCGGGAAACGAATTCCATTTCGAAGCAGGAATCAACAAGACCGAGCGCGTGAACCAGCTCCGCGCGGGAGTTTACATCAAACCCCTCGATGCTCAGAATAATATCCCCTGCCCGGAGGCCCGCCTTTTCCGTGGGAGATCCCTTGATGACATCTAACACCATTACCCCGCGCGAGGGGGGAACAAACCTGGGTTTTCCCTGGAATTCGGCGCGGCGCCCGAGATAAATAACCAGTTCGTGACCCAGGGGAGCAAATAAAGCGGGAAGAACGGCCCACCGGGAAAAGTGGGAAGCGAGCACGGCGAAACCCAGCAGGATAAAACTGAAAAGAGCAAGATTCAAAGCAGAGCGCTTGACCCTCTCCCGGGGCAAACAGGTAATCGCCAGCTCCCCGTATCCCAAAACCGCAACCACAGGCAAAATGCCATAAATAATCTCCCGGGTTTCCAGTTCCCCCCAGGGGCGGATTAACGGCCACCATTCGGGCATCTTGATGATATCCCCCGCGGCTTGATGCGGAATTCCGGTCAGGATGGCCATCACCGCAAGGGGAATCGGCCAGAATTTCTGGAGATTAAAAGCCCCGACGACGCGCCCAAAACGGTTCCGGACATAGACAGGGAGGGGATCGAAATGGCCGCTCGTGAGAATCAAAACACTTTCCACCAGGTGCAGGATGGCTACCAGGCCCATTAAAGCAGGAATGTTTACCCTGGGGTAGCCTGTTGCCAGGGAAAAGAGAGCAAGAAGCCCTCCCGCGTAGGAAAAACATAAAAAACGGGGGCTAAGCAGCATTAAGGCGACCGCTACCAGCCATAAATAACCAATTGCCAAACCATTGAGAGAAATGCCAAAAAGAACCATCAAGAAACTGCCCACCAATCCCCCGGCAATTCCGTAGCCAAGAGCCGCTCCTACAACCCTTAAAGGGGAATCCCGGAAACCGAAAAGGGCCTCTTTCGTTCTCAACATGCGCTGGTATTGAAACCAAACCAAAACAACCACAAGCCAGAAAAAGGGCTGGCCCAGAACCTGCAGGAACACTTGACCTACAAGCGGAAGCACTTGATGCCAGGGGAAATCCATTGCCGATACCTCCTAAGCTACCTTTTCTCCGCCCTGGAGGCGGTCTTCCAGGATTCGCACCGCTTCTTCCAGTTGGAGATCCCTGTCCGCCCCGTTGGGCTGCTTTACAACCACATCAGGTTCAATTCCCTTGTTGTGAATATCTTTCCCTTTTGGAGTCAGGTATTTATCTGTCGTCAACTTCACCCCGACATCTTTATCCAGGGTGAAAAGGGTCTGGACAAGGCCTTTGCCAAAGGTCCGGGTTCCCACCAGGATCCCGCTCCCCGTATCTTTAATCGCCCCGGCCACGATTTCTGAAGCGCTGGCGCTTCCTTCATTGACAAGCACAACGAGGGGAACCCCAATCCGGGCACCGGCACGGGCCGACTGCCACACCTCTCCCGCTCCCCCCCGGTGCACGATGCGGACTACCGGCCCCTTGGGGATGAAGTAGCCGGCCAGCTCTACGGCAGTTTGAAGGTCGCCGCCGGGGTTTCCGCGCAGGTCGAGGATCAATCCTTGATAACCCTTTGCCTCTAAATTAGAAAGACCCCTCTTGAACTGCGGGATGGTGCTCGTCCGGTTAAAGTGCATGACGTGCACGTAGCCGATGCCGGGGTGCTGAGAAAGCATCCTGCTGACTACGGAAGGAACAGAAATCTGCTCGCGCACCAAATCCACATTCAGATACCGGTTATTCTCTTTCCGCCAGATCTTGAGCGAAACGCGGGTGCCCGGTTCCCCCCGCAGAAGCTTCGCAGCCTCAATGAGAGACATCTGTGCCGCTTCTTTTCCGTTGATTTGCACAATGCGGTCCCCGCTCTTGATGCCGGCGCGGGCGGCAGGGGTCCCGGGCAAAGGGGAAACAACCACAAGGCGCTTCTCCCGGTCGAGATCGATTTCCACGCCGATCCCCCCGAAAGACCCCTCAATT
>DAOURU010000264.1 GCA_030627585.1 Bacillota bacterium | reverse complement strand
CGCCCGTCGGTGGGACGCCGGGAGGGCTCAACATATGCCACGTTCCAGGGTTCGGGCCCCAGGGCCCGCAAAAAGGTGGCGGGGTTCATGGTGCCGGCCCCCTTCTCCAGATCATAAGGCTGCGCCAGCACGCAGAATTTGCCCCAGTACTCATTCAAGGCATGGATAATTTCTTGAAACGTCCAGCAGGACATTGCCAAACCTCCTCACAAGCCTTAAATTAAAATACAAAACCCGTCCCGTAGCCGAAAACTACAGGGACGGGTAAATTCCCGCGGTTCCACCCTGTTTGGTGCTTTGTGATGCAAAGCACCCGCTCGATTTTATTGCAAGCTTTACTGCCCCGCACCCTGCCGTTTCGAAAGGCCGCGCGGGGGTTCCTCTTGCCGCTCCAGAGCGCCCTTCACCACCCCGCCCCGCCGGCTTCCACCTCATCCGGCTCGCTGCAACCGGGCCTGAAAATGGCTACTCCTCTCTCTCATTGCGCTTTTTTTAAACATTATCAATTCCCCAGGAGTTTGTCAAGATCACCTGGGAAAATACGGTTTTAGCAGTCTTCTTTGGAAAATTTATCCTAACAACCCATTATAGAGGAATTTTTAATTCTATGTCGAAGATAACAAAAATACGAAAACGTATTTGTTATTTGCTCCGTGCTCCGCCTAGTATCGGGCGCTGCCTTATGTTCCCGAAAGGGAAGAGAGAAGTAGAAGGCTTGCTGGCAAAGTTCCAGGAACTCTCGGAGGAAAACAAAAAAATGTTTTTGAGCAAGATTGTAGATTACATCCATAAATTCCTGGCAATAACATATCCTGGCAGCCGGCAGCTTCCTTCTTAAGGACCTTCTCCCTCTCCCGGGGGGGTCAGGTCTTCTCCTGTGCGTTCGACTTCTAAAGAACACTTATTCAGGAGGGCGGCAACAGTTCCCACCGCACCCAGCACAGCCAGTTCCGCGCTCGCCAGCATGCCGACTAAACCGAGCATTCCTGCGGTTGCCGGAAGTTCAAAGAGCGTGCGGTCCTCTTTCTTGAGACGAATTTTGGTCGCATGGCTTTTTTCGAAAAAACCTTTGAGACGCGTGAGAACCTCTTCTCCTTTATCCTGAATTTTTTCCGTCCACCTGCCTCTTTCCGTTTCCAGGAGAACCAGCGCTTCTACGAGATCGCCGCTGGCTTTCTCGAGGGCCTCCTTCGCCTCTTTATATGTAACATCCATTCTTTCCCGGAGTTTATCGATCTTTTCCAACATTTGTTCACTCTGGTTACCCATCATTCTACCTCCTCTCTTTTTAATGTTCCCTTAGCCTAACCTTTTATACCCTGCCCAGACCTTGAAGAGAGGGAGGCGCACTTTTCCGCAAAGCGTCGAGGAAGTCCCACGTGCGCACACTTACTTCCCCGTGGTACGCCAGATAAGAACGGAGCAGCGAGGCCAGTTCAACCAGGCTTCCCTTTCCGATTTTTACCCTTACCGCCCGGTCCAGCGGAGTGCGCAAAAAATAACCCAGCGCTCCGATCGTAGCCGGAGAAACAGCCTGCGCCCCGGGGCAGCGTACCGCACAAGCAGGGCAAAGCACCCCCCCTTTTTCAATGCTGAACCAGACAGGAGGCGCTTCCTGAACTTCGGGGCCCGGAGCCTGCCACCCTTCGTGCTTGCCCATGACACAACCCTCCAGCTGGGGCTGGTAGCCCAGTGCCGCCAGGAGCTTAAGCTCGAAAACGGGGGCCAGCAGTTCGGGATCCCCTTTCTCAAGCACCCGCAGGGCTGTAAGCAAGAGGTGAAATACTTTTCCGGCGGGCTGTTTTTCCATTGTCAAACGATCGACAAGCTCTGCACAGCAGCTGGCCGCGGCAAGGCGCGCCAGATCGTGCTGGAGGAAAGAAAAGGTTTCCTCCGCCTCACCCTGGGTAACGATATCCAGGCTTTTCCCGGTGTAAAGAACGAGATGCGTGTGGCTGAACAACTGGACGGCGCCCCGCAGGCGGCTGGTGGGTTTCCGTACTCCCTTGGCAATGGCGGAAACCTTTCCCGCTTCCCTCGTAAAGAGAGCCAGAATCCGGTCCGCCTCGCCGTAAACCCAACTTCGCAGGACAATCGCCTCTGTTTTGTAGATCCCCATCCTCTTGCCTCCTGGTTCCCATTATACCAAATCATTCCCGCTCCTGCTATTCATCTCGGAAAAAGAGTCCCAGCTTTCCCTAGACCCTTGAGAGTCAGGGTAGACCTTCATGCCGCTCATGCGGCACCATCAGAAGTACGAAAATAAAGGGTTATCCTTGCAGGCGAAGCGACCTTACGGAGGTTGT
>DAOURU010000122.1 GCA_030627585.1 Bacillota bacterium | reverse complement strand
GGGCGTGATCCGCTCCGAGCTCCTGGAAATAAAAGAGAAGTTCGGAGACGCCCGGCGTACCGAGATTACGGGCCCTCCCCCCAATGTTTCGCAGGAAGACATTATTCCCGAGGAGGTTGTGGTGATCACCCTGACCCGGCGCGGCTACATCAAGCGGATTCCGGCTCAGGTTTACCGCGGCCAGCACCGGGGGGGACGCGGGGTTACTGCGCTTACGACCCGCGAGGAGGACTTCGTGGAGCACCTCTTTGTCACAACAACTTATAATTTCCTTCTCTTCTTTACCAACAAGGGGAAGGTTTACCGCCTTAAGGTTTACGATCTCCCCGAAGGGAACCGTCAGGCAAAGGGGGCGGCCCTGGTCAACCTCCTGCCGCTGGCGGGTGAGGAAGAGGTGACTGCAGTCATTCCCCTGCGGCAGTACCGTGAAGATCAGTATCTTTTTCTCGCCACAAAGCAGGGAATGGTGAAAAAAGGAAGACTGCGGGAGTATGACTCCGCGCGGAAGGACGGGATCATCGCCCTGCGCTTGAATCCTGGCGATGAGCTGATCGGGGTCAAGCTCACCGGCGGAGAAAGCGAATTGATTCTGGCCACCCGCGCCGGATTGGCGCTGCGCTTTCATGAGGAAGAGGTACGCCCGGTGGGGCGGACGGCCGCCGGAGTACGGGGGATCCGCCTCCAGCCCGGAGATGAGGTGATCGGGATGGAGCGGGTGCGCCCGCAAGGGAATTTGTTCGCTGTAACCGAGAAGGGTTATGGAAAGCAAACCCCGCTTAAGGAGTACCGGCGGCAGGGGCGCGCCGGAAAAGGAATTACAACCCTCAAGGCTACGGACCGCAACGGGCCCCTCGCGGGAATCAAGGTTGTTTTCGAGCAGGACGAGGTTCTACTCATGAGCAGGGAAGGAAATATCATCAGGATTGCGGCCCGGGAAATTCCCCGGCAGGGGCGCTCCACGCAAGGTGTCCGGTTGATGCGCCTCGGTGCGGAGGACCGGCTGGTTGCCCTCGCGAAAGTGCCTCCCCGCGACCTCTACAAGGCCAAACAAGAAGATTAGCGGAAGCGGGGGTGAAGAAATTTCTCCCGCTGGGGGAAAACAGCAACATCTTCATCTTGTCATCAAAACGGGCATGGAGTAGAATAACAGTAAAAGGAAGCAGAGAAAGCCGAAGGGACGGCAGAGGCAAGGAAAGGATGGGTTGAAATGGAGGCAAAAGGAACCTGGAGGCTGAAAAAAGGTCTTGCGGAAATGTCTAAAGGCGGGGTGATTATGGATGTCACCACCCCGGAGCAGGCAAAAATCGCGGAGGCCGCCGGAGCCTGTGCGGTGATGGCTTTGGAGCGGGTTCCTGCCGATATTAGAGCCGCGGGAGGGGTAGCCCGCATGGCCGATCCTGATGTAATTTTGCGGATTATGGATGCGGTTACCATCCCGGTGATGGCGAAGGTGCGGATCGGGCATTTTGTGGAAGCCCAAATTTTAGAAGCGTTGGGTGTAGATTATATTGACGAAAGCGAGGTTCTTACGCCTGCAGACGAGTCCCACCACATTGACAAGCAGCAGTTTCGCGTTCCCTTTGTCTGCGGGGCGCGGGATCTCGGCGAGGCTCTCCGGCGGATTGGTGAAGGAGCGGCGATGATTCGAACGAAGGGAGAGGCGGGGACCGGAAACATTGTCGAGGCCGTCAGACATATGCGCACGGTCCAGGGAGAAATCCGCTGGCTGCAGAACCTGCCCCCCGAAGAACTGATGGCCGCCGCGAAAAAACTGGGGGCGCCTTACGAACTGGGAAAGGAGGTTGCCGCAGCAGGACGCCTGCCCGTTGTAAACTTTGCGGCGGGCGGAGTCGCAACCCCGGCAGATGCCGCTCTCATGATGCAACTGGGAGCGGACGGGGTCTTTGTCGGGTCCGGGATCTTTAAATCTTCCGACCCTGCGGCGCGGGCGCGCGCGGTTGTTGCCGCAGTGGCCTATTACCGGGATCCGCAGGTTCTGGCGGAGGTATCCCGGGGCTTAGGGGAAGCAATGCGGGGGCTGGAGTTTGCTGCTTTAACACCCGAGGAGCGCCTGGCCGGCCGGGGCTGGTGATTCCCATTTTACGTGAAACCCCGGTATACTTGAAACCCCGGAATCCTTGAAGGAATAGAAGAAAGATCCGCCAAGAAGAAAAAATCACACAAAAAGAAATAATCATCAAGAAGAAAACTCACCAAGAAAGGATCCGACAAAGAATGAAAGTCGGCGTTTTGGCAGTGCAGGGAGCCTTTCGGGAGCACGCCCGTGCCCTGGAGCACTGCGGCTGCACGGTACTTGAAGTGCGCAGGGCCCGGGATTTAGAGGGAATCGAGGCCCTTGTACTTCCCGGAGGGGAGAGCACGACAATCGGGAAGCTCATTTTTGACTTCGGGCTTGCGAAGCCGATCCTTAAGCAAGTCGAAGCGGGGCTGGCTGTTTTTGGAACATGCGCCGGGGCGGTGCTTCTCGCCCGCGACATTGCGGGAACCGATCAGCCCCGGCTGGGGCGGATGGATATTCGCGTGCAGCGAAACGCTTACGGGCGGCAGCTAGAAAGCTTTGAGACCAACCTGGATGTCCCCCTCCTGGGCGCGGAGCCCTTTCCGGCTGTTTTCATCCGCGCTCCCTTGATTGAGGCAGCAGGCCCAGATGTGGAAGTTTTGGCCCGTTACGGAGAGGGGATAGTCCTTGCACGCCAGGGAAGGCTGCTTGCAGCAACTTTTCACCCCGAACTAACG
This sequence comes from Bacillota bacterium, assembly GCA_030627585.1. GTDB lineage: Bacteria > Bacillota > DSM-12270 > Thermacetogeniales > Thermacetogeniaceae > Ch130. The sequence continues at coordinate 1,982 of DAOURU010000122.1, read as the reverse complement.
CCGGATCTCCGCCTCCACCGTTATTTTCTTAAAGTTGCGGCGGGTTTGCACTAAAACCGATGGAAACAGGATTTTGCTGAAGGAGCGGGAGGACTCTTTCTGGGAAAAACGGGAGAAAGTTTTGAAAAAAAGTTTGCTTCTTGCGCGTTTCTATGGTATAATTCCTCCCCAAGAAAAAGTTTTTTGCTTGGCTTGCGAGGGAATTCTTTCCAGGTATCTTTGCGAGAATTGCGAGGAATTAGAGAAACAGGCCGAGCTTACGCGGTTTTATTTAATTTTGAGTAAAATTAGGATGTAAAAGAGGCGATGCCGGGGCCAAGTACAACCGGCCTGTTTTACGCAGAGAGCTGGTGGTTGGTGGAAGCCGGCAGCAGGTGGTTGGAATCCTCCCCGAAGCTGACCCCGCAAACCGGCATAAAACCGGGCAAAGGGGTACGGTTGGTTTCGTTAACGACCAGACAAGGGGGTTGGGGCTGTTTTTTGGCCGGGACCAAATTGGGTGGCAACGCGGGAAGGACCTCTCGTCCCAGAATAGGGCGGGAGGATTTTTATTACGCCGAGGAGGAGAAAAATGGAGGAAAAACAGTACCTGATGCTGCCGGGTCCTACGCCGGTGCCCTCCGGGGTGCTGCGGGCTCTGGCCAGACCAATGATCAACCACCGGGGGCCTGAGTTTAAAGCCCTGCTGGAGGAAGTAACAGATGGTTTAAAAAAAGTTTTCCGCACTCAGAACCAGGTTATTATTTTTCCCTCGGCAGGTACCGGGGCGATGGAAGCTGCTGTCGCGAACTGTGTTTCGCCCGGTGATAAGGTTTTAGTGGTTTCCATCGGAGTTTTTGGAGAGCGTTTTGCAGAAATTGCAAGGCGTTTCGGCGCCCAGGTCGAAAAGCTGGATTTTGCCTGGGGGACGGCCGCAGATCCGGCGGCGCTTGCAGGCGTCATCAAAGAGGACAAGAACCAGGAGATTAAGGCTGTTTTTGTCACACACAACGAAACCTCGACCGGTGTCACGAACGATGTCCAGGGGCTGCGCGCCGCCCTGGGGGATCACCCCGCCCTTTTCGTTGTGGACGCGGTGAGCGGTCTGGGGGCAATGGAACTCGAAACAGATGCCTGGAATTTGGACGTGGTTGTAGCAGGTTCGCAGAAAAGCTTTATGATCCCTCCGGGCCTTTCGTTTTTGTGCCTCAGCCCCCGCGCCTGGGAGGCTGCCGCCCGCTGCACCAATTCCCGCTACTACTGGGATGTGGAGGCGGCCCGGAAAATGGCGGAGAAAGGCCAAACACCTTACACCCCGGCGCTCCCTCAAATCTCGGCCCTTGCCGAATCCCTGAAAATGATCGAAGCGGAGGGGCTGGAAAATATTTTTGCCCGCCACAGAAGGCTTCGGGATATGGTGCGCCAGGGGGCGCGGGCACTCGGTCTCGAGCTCCTGGCGCGGGACGAGGTTGCTTCATCCGCGGTTACTGCCATTTTGAGCCCGGCGGGAATTGGAGCCGATACCATCCGCCGTGTGCTCCGCGAAAAGTTTAATGTTGTGGTTGCCGGCGGGCAGCGCCAGTTGCAAAACAAGATCTTTAGAATCGGCCACCTGGGTTATGTCCAGGATTTGGATGTTATTGCGGCGCTTGCCGCTTTAGAAATGGCTCTTGCCTGCTGCGGCTACAAGGTAGAATTGGGGCAGGGAGTCAGGGCTGCCCAAAGCGTTGCGCTTGCAGGAGTTGGGGAAGGAGGAGGCTGAGGAGCATGAGCAGCGAGAGGCAAAAGAAAATTCTCGTGGGCGACAAGATTGTCGAAGAAGCATTGGAAATGCTCCGCCAGGAGGCGGAGGTAGATGTAAAAATCGGGATTGGTCAGCCGGAACTCGAAGAGATCATTGAAAATTACGATGCCCTGATCGTGCGGAGTGCGCCCAAGGTAACGGAAGAAGTGCTGCGCCGGGGCAAGAAACTGAAGGTTGTCGGGCGCGCCGGGAACGGCGT